>JALZDI010000301.1 GCA_030862655.1 Actinomycetota bacterium
TACGGCGGGCAGCGTGTCGAGCATCCTCTCCTGGTGCCCGTGCGCGGTGTCGACCACCAGCACGTCGATGCCGTGCGCCAGCAGCGCCCGCGCCTTGCCGGCGACGTCGCCGTTGATGCCGACCGCCGCGCCGACCAGCAGCCGACCGTCCGGGTCGACCGCCGGCGTGTAGAGGGTGGAGCGCAGCGCGCCGCGGCGGGTGAGCACCCCGACGAGCGCACCGCCGTCCACGACCGGGGCCAGAGTCAGGTGCCGCTCGGCGAGCTGGGTGAAGGCCTCGCGCAGGTCGCCGCCGGCCGGCAGCGTGAACACGTCGGTGGTCATCACCTCGTGCACCTGCGTGAAGCGGTCCACGCCGCCGGCGTCGTGCTCGGTCATGATGCCGACGGGCTTGTCGCCCTCGACCACGACCACCGCGCCGTGCGCGCGCTTGCCGATCAGCATCATCGCGTCACCGACGGTGTCGTCGGGCCGGACGGTGATCGCGGTGTCGTAGACCGGATGGCTGGCCTTGACCTTGCGGACCGCGTCGCCGACCACGTCGACCGGGATGTCCTGGGGGATGACCGCCACCCCGCCGCGGCGGGCGATGGTCTCGGCCATCCGGCGGCCGGAGACCGCGGTCATGTTGGCGACGGTGACCGGCAGCGTGGTGCCGATGCCGTCGTGCGTGGTCAGGTCGACGTCGAGCCGGGAGGTGACCGAGGAGCGACGCGGAACCATGAAGACGTCGCTGTAGGTCAAGTCATGGCTCGGCTGCTGGTCATGGAGGAAGCGCACGTTGTCCCAGACTACCCGGCGGGCTGGCGTGGTGGGCTGGCCTGGACCCCGGGGGCGAACTTCGGGATCCGCACGGTCACCTTGGTCCCCGCGCCCGGGGCGGTCTCCACCACCAGCCCGTACTCGTCGCCGAAGACGGTGCGCAGCCGCACGTCGACGTTGCCGAGCCCGACCGAGTCGAGGCTGGCGTCGCCGGCGAGCGAGCGCCGTACCCGCTCGGGGTCGTCGCCGACCCCGTCGTCCTCGATGTGGATCAATGCGTCCTGCCCGGCGTCCTCCGCGGTGATCGACACGTGGCCGGTGTCGGACTTGCCCTCGATCCCGTGGCGTACGGCGTTCTCCACCAGCGGCTGCAACGACAGGAACGGCAGCGCGACCGAGAGCACCTCCGGCGCGACCCGCAGACGCACCTCGAGCCGGTCACCGAAGCGCGCCTTCTCCAGCACCAGGTAGCGCTCGATCGAGCGCAGCTCCTCGGCCAGCGTGGTGAAGTCGCCGTGCCGGCGGAACGAGTAGCGGGTGAAGTCGGCGAACTCGGTCAGCAGCTCGCGTGCCCGCTCGGGGTCGGTGCGCACGAACGACGCGATCGCGGTCAGCGAGTTGTACACGAAGTGCGGGGAGATCTGCGCGCGCAGCGCCCGCACCTCCGCCTCCATCAGCTGCGTGCGCGAGCGGTCCAGCTCGGCCAGCTCGAGCTGCCCGGAGACGAAGCGGGCGACCTCGCTGGTCGCGCGTACGAGCCCGGCCGAGGCCGACGGCGCATAGACCTGCAGCGTCCCCACGACGCGCTCGTCGACGGTGAGCGGGGCGACGATGCAGTGCCGCAGCGGGCAGTCGCCGGTTCCGCAGCGCAGCTGCTTGGGGCCGTGCGCCAGCGTGCGGCCGTCCTCGATCACCGGCTCGGCCAGCCGCAGCGCGCCGTCGCGGTGGTGCTCGGCCACGCCGTCCCAGCTCAGCACCGTGGACAGGTCGGTCAGCGCGACCGCCGGTGTCCCCAGCAGCGCCCGCAGGAAACGGATGGACCGCTCGGCGCCGTGCTCGTTCAGCCCGCCACGCAGCGGGGGAGAGGCCAGCGACGCGGTGTGCAGGGTCTGGAACGTCGCCCGGTCGGCGGGGGTGCCGAAGTCGTGCCGGTGCCGGACCAGCCAGGCCAGCAGCAGGCCGACCCCGACCGCGACCGCGACCAGCGCGAGCACGGGCCCGATGTCGTCCATGGCCACCGTGCCTAGGAGAAGTCGATCAGCAGCCCGTCGTCGACCGGCGGCTCGGCCGCGTCCTGGTCGCGGCGGTAGTCGGCCAGGCCGCTGACGCGGCAGCGGAAGGTCTCGCAGTGGTAGGGCAGCAGCATGCCGTCGTGACCGCGGCCGTAGCCGTCGTAGAGCTCACCGACCTTGGTCAGCACCGCCTCGCGCTCGTCGTCGGGCAGGTCGGCGACCGCCGACCGCGACTCCACCAGGCCGACCAGGCTGTCGCGGTGCACCTCCTGCCAGTGCCGGAACGTCTCGTGCTCGATGCCGTCGAACAACCCGGAGTCCTCGAGCAGCTCGGTGGGGTCCTCGGGCTGCTCGGAGCCGATCAGCCGGCCCAGCCTGCGCACCCACGGCACCGTCTCGTCACGCAGGTTCCAGACCAGCGCGAGCGTGCCGCCGGGACGTAGCACGCGGGCGATCTCGGGCAGCGCGCGGTGGGCGTCGAACCAGTGGAACGCCTGCGCGCAGACGACCGCGTCGACCGAGGAGGAGGCGGCCGGGAGCTGCTCGGCCACCGCCTGCACGACGCGCACGCGCTTCAGCTGCTTGCGCAGCCGGGCCAGCATCGGCCGGGACGGGTCGGTGGCCACGACCTGATGGCCCTGGTCGAGCAGCGCCGAGGTCAGCTTGCCGGTGCCGGCCCCCAGCTCGAGCACGAGGCCGGGGCCTCCGGGCGCACGGCCGACCATCCACCGCACGGCCTCGTCGGGGTAGCCCGGGCGCGTGCGCTCGTAGACCCCGGCGACGCGGCCGTAGGTGCGGGCGCGGCGGGCGCGCAGGCTCTCGTCCATCTCGGGGGAGGCTACCAATCCGCCGTCGCTAGGCTTGCGTGTCGTGCCTGCTTCGACCGACGCCCTGGACACCGTCGCCCGGCTCGAGGGTGTGCCCTCCGCGCTCGCGTCCGCGCGCGACAGCATCGACGTGCTGCTGCGTGACCGGGGGCTGCGGCGTACCGGACCCGACACCACGGCCGAGTCGCTGCTGCAGGGCGCGCGGGCGTCGGCCGCGGTGGAGGGCGAGGGGTACGACGAGACCGGGCCGGTGCGGCTGTCGACCGAGCTGCTCGGACTGCTGCCGGTGTGGCGTCGTTCGCCGCTGCAGGCACTGGCGCGGATGCACACGCTCGCGGCCCGCGGCTACGTCGACGACGCAGACCTCGGGCGTCCGGTGCGCGGGGCCGACCGGCTCGCCGACCTGGCCGCGCGGATCACCGCCCCGACCGCGGCCCCCGCTCTGGCGG
>JALZDI010000302.1 GCA_030862655.1 Actinomycetota bacterium
GCGCCAGCGCGGAGTGCTCGCTGTCGACGGGCACGATCTGGCCGGGTGCGGCCGCCCGGCGTACCAGGTCGCCGCCGATGATCAGCGACTCCTTGTTGGCCAGGGCCAGCGTGCGCCCCGCCGCCAGCGCCGCCAGGGTCGGCCGCAGCCCCACCGCGCCGGTGATGCCGTTGAGCACGACGTCGCTGGGCAGGCCGGCCGCCTCCTCGGCCGCCCGCGGCCCGACCAGGATCCTGGGGAGCCGGAACTCTCCCGCGCTGTAGCCGCGCCGCTGGGCCTCGGCGAACAGCGCGAGGTGGACGTCCTCGGCGGCCGTCCCGTGCGCGACCGCGACCACGGAGGCGCCGAACTCGACCGCCTGCGCGGCCAGCAGCCGCGGATCGGAGCCGCCCGCGGACAGCGCCACCACCCGGAACCGGTCGGGGTTGCGGCGCACCACGTCGAGCGCCTGGGTGCCGATCGAGCCGGTCGAGCCCAGGATCACGACGTCGCGGCGGTGGTCGGGGGCGCTCACCCGTCCATTCTCCCATCCGGGCGCCGCCTGCACCGCTGCGGCTGAACCCCGGCGACACCGCCAAGCGCTCGTTCAGCCGCAACTGCTCGGGCACCGCCGCCGGTGTGTTGCTCGACGCGACGTCTCGCACTCTCTAGCGTGCTGCACATGGCCACGCAGACGACGGACTTCGCGAAGGTGCTCGGACGCGGTGACGTGCTCGCGGTCGCGTTCGGGGCGATGATCGGCTTCGGCTGGATCGTCCTCACCGGCGACTTCCTGGAGTCCGCCGGTCCGGGCGGGGCGGCGCTGGCGTTCGTCATCGGCGGCCTCGTCGTGGCTCTGGTCGGGCTGACATACGCGGAGCTGGTGTCGGCCATGCCGCACGCGGGCGGGGAGCACAACTACGTGCTGCGCGCGATCGGGTCGAGAGCGGCGTTCGTGACGTCGTGGGCGCTGGTGCTGGGTTACGTCTCCGTCGTCGCCTTCGAGGCGGTCGCGCTGCCGGAGACGATGCTGTACCTGTTCCCCGACATGCTGGTCGGGCGGATGTGGAGCGTGGCCGGGTACGACGTGTACGCGTCGTGGGTCACGGTCGGCGTGGTGGCGGCGGTGGTCATGACCGGCATCAACTACGTGGGCGTGCGCCCCTCGGCGGTCTTCCAGACCATCGCGGTGCTGTTCCTGGCCGCGGTCGGCGTGGCCCTGCTCGTCGGCGCGTTCATCGGCGGCAGCGGCGCGAACATGCAGCCGCTGTTCACCGGCGGAACGGCCGGGATCATCAGCGTGCTGGTGGCCACGCCGTTCCTGTTCGTGGGCTTCGACGTGATCCCGCAGTCGGCGGAGGAGATCGACCTCCCGTTCCGGCAGATCGGGCACCTGCTCGTCGTCTCGGTGCTGCTCGCGGTCCTCTGGTACATCGTGATCATGCTGACGGTCGGCTCGGCAGCTCCGGCCGCCGTGATCGCCGACGCCGAGCTCGCCGCCGCCGAAGGCATGGCCCGGCTCTGGGGCAACGACGCGATGGGCACCGTGCTCGTCCTCGGCGGGATCGCCGGCATCCTCACCTCCTGGAACGGCTTCCTCATCGGCGCCAGCCGGTTGATGTACGCGATGGGGCAGACCGGGATGCTTCCGCGCTGGTTCGCGCGGGTGCACCCGCGCTACCGCACCCCGGGCAACGCCCTGCTGTTCATCGGCGTGCTCTCCGTGCTGGCGCCGCTGTTCGGCGAGACCATGCTCGGCACGCTCGTCACTGCCGGTGGCCTGAGCCTGGTGATCGCCTACTTCATGGTCGCCGTCAGCTTCGTGGTGCTGCGGCGGCGTGAGCCGGACATGGAGCGGCCGTTCCGGCTTTCCGGCGGCATGGTCATCGGCCCGTTGGCCGCGCTGCTCAGCCTCGGGCTGGCCGTGCTGTACCTCCCAGGGATGCCGGCCGCGCTCGGGGCGGTGGAGTGGGCCATCATCGCCGGCTGGTGGGTGCTGGGTGTGGTGTTCCTCGTGCGGGTACCGGCCGTCGGGCCGGGTCCGGGTGCTCTGGCGCGCATCGAGGCCGAGGCGCTGGCCCGCGACTGACGCACTCCTGCAACCTCGCCGCGCGGGATGGCGCGCTTGTGCAACCTCGCCGCGCGGGATGGCGCGCTTGTGCAACCTCGCCGCGCGGGGTGGGTGAGGCGCGCCACAGTGCCGGGCGTCGTTTGCCCGGTGTGCCGCTGATGCGGCAGAGTGTCGCCGTACTTAGGTGAGGCTAACCTTTGAGGAGTACGGCGATGGGCGTGGCGGGCAGGCGCGCTGCAGCACTGCTGCTCGGCGCCGTGCTGCTCGCCGTCGCCCTGCTGGCCAGCCTGGCGCTCGGCGCCCGCCCGGTGCCGGCCGCCGACGTGGTGGGGGCGCTGACCGACTTCGACGGCTCGCCGGACCAGATCGCCGTACGGTCACTGCGACTTCCCCGCACCGTCGTCGGTCTCGTCGTCGGCGTGGCCCTGGGGGTGGCCGGCGCCGTGATGCAGGGACTGACCCGCAACCCGGTCGCCGACCCGGGTCTGCTGGGCGTGAGTGCGGGCGCCGCGCTCGGCGTGGTCGCCTCCGTGGTCCTCGCCGGCGTCGCCACGGTGTCGGGCTCGATCTGGTTCGCCTTCGCCGGCGCCCTGGTCGCCGCCCTCACCGTGTACGCCGTCGCCAACCGCAGCCGCCGCTCCCCCATGACGAGCCTGGTGCTGGCCGGGGCGGCGGTGACCGCCACCCTCGGGTCTGTCACCAGCGCGGTCCTCGTCGCCGACCAGCAGTCGCTGGACCAGTACCGTTTCTGGGCGGTCGGCTCGCTGCTGGACCGCGACGTCGGCGTGGCGGTCGCGATCCTGCCGTTCGTCGCGGCCGGGCTGCTCGCCGCGGCCGTGTGTGCGCGCGGGCTGGACGCGCTGGCCCTCGGCGACGACGTCGCCCGCGCCCTGGGCCGCAACGTGGGCGCCATCCGGCTCGTGGCGGGCGTCGCGATCGTGGTGCTCACCGGCGCCGCGGTGTCCGCGGCCGGCCCGATCGCGTTCGTCGGGCTGGTCGTCCCGCACCTGGTGCGGCCGCTGGTCGGCTCCACGCACGGCTGGCTGCTGGTCGTGTGTGCGGTCTACGCGCCGTCGCTGCTGCTGTGGGCCGACGTGATCGGCCGGCTGCTGATCCGGCCGGCCGAGCTGCCCGCCGGGGTGGTCACCGCGCTGCTCGGCGCGCCCTTCCTGGTCTGGGTGGTCCGCCGCCCACCCCGGACCGCCACGCCGGGCCGGGG
>JALZDI010000303.1 GCA_030862655.1 Actinomycetota bacterium
ACGTGCGGCTGCGCACCGTCTTCGGCGACGAGTACGGGCTGGTGGTGGAGACCGCGCCGGGTGCGGGGACCAAGGTGACCGTGCGGATCCCGAAGTTCGCCCCCGGCGTGCAGGCCAGCCTGCCACGCCAGCCCGCCGGGTAGTCTGGGACAACGTGCGCTTCCTCCATGACCAGCAGCCGAGCCATGACCTGACCTACAGCGACGTCTTCATGGTGCCGCGTCGCTCCTCGGTCACCTCCCGGCTCGACGTCGACCTGACCACGCACGACGGCATCGGCACCACGCTGCCAGTCGCCGTCGCCAACATGACCGCGGTCTCCGGCCGGCGGATGGCCGAGACCATCGCCCGGCGCGGCGGGGTGGCGGTCATCCCCCAGGACATCCCGGTCGACGTGGTCGGCGACGCGGTGCGCAAGGTGAAGGACAGCCATCCGGTCTACGACACCGCGATCACCGTCCGGCCCGACGGCACCGTCGGCGACGCGATGATGCTGATCGGCAAGCGCGCGCACGGCGCGGTGATCGTGGTCGAGGGCGACAAGCCGGTCGGCATCATGACCGAGCACGACGCCGGCGGCGTGGACCGCTTCACCCAGGTGCACGAGGTGATGACCAGCGAGGTGTTCACGCTGCCCGCGGGAGGCGACCTGCGGGAGGCCTTCACCCAGCTCGCCGAGCGGCACCTGACCCTGGCCCCGGTGGTGGACGGTGGTGCGCTCGTCGGGGTGCTCACCCGCCGCGGCACGCTGCGCTCCACGCTCTACACGCCGGCGGTCGGCCCGGACGGTCGGCTGCTGGTCGGCGCCGCGGTCGGCATCAACGGCGACGTCGCCGGCAAGGCGCGGGCGCTGCTGGCGCACGGCATCGACGTGCTGGTGGTCGACACCGCGCACGGGCACCAGGAGAGGATGCTCGACACGCTGCCCGCCGTACGCGAGGCCCGGGACCGGGCCGCAGACCAGCGCGGCCGGCGGGTTCCGCTGGTGGCCGGCAACGTGGTGTCCGCGCAGGGCACCGCCGACCTGCTGGCCGCCGGCGCCGACATCGTCAAGGTGGGCGTGGGCCCCGGCGCGATGTGCACCACGCGGATGATGACCGGCGTCGGCCGGCCGCAGTTCTCCGCGGTGCTCGAGTGCGCCCAGTCCGCCCGCGACGCCGGCGCGCAGGTGTGGGCCGACGGCGGCATCCGGCACCCCCGCGACGTCGCGCTGGCGCTGGCCGCGGGCGCGGCCAGCGTGATGGTGGGCTCCTGGTTCGCCGGCACCCATGAGAGCCCCGGCGACCTGCAGCGCGACCCCGAGGGCCGCACGTACAAGGAGTCGTTCGGCATGGCCTCCGCGCGCGCGGTCAGCAACCGCACCAAGGACGCTTCCGGCTTCGACCGGGCGCGGCTGGCGCTGTTCGAGGAGGGCATCAGCTCGTCGCGGATGTACCTCGACCCGTCCCGTCCCGGCGTCGAGGACCTGGTCGACTCGATCGTCGCCGGGCTGCGCAGCGCGTGCACGTACGCCGGGGCGCGGTCGCTGGCGGAGCTCCACGACCGTGCCGTGGTCGGCGTACAGAGCGGGGCGGGCTACGAGGAGGGCCGCCCGCTGCACGCCAGCTGGTAGGACGGAGCGCGCGCCGGCCCGCGGAAATGAGGTGTAACCGCCTGTTCTCCCTGCACCCCTCCCGGAATTCGCGGCGGGGACGGTGCATAACAGGCGGTTACGTGCTGAATCCCAGCGGCCGAGCGCGCGGTGTCAGGAGTCGCCGGACGCCCCGCCGGCCTGTCGAAGGTCACCCGCACCGACACTGTCGCGGGTCGAGACCGAACCGGCGCGCCAGGACCTCGATCACCTCCTGCGCGGGTACGACGAGCGCGACGGGCCACCGCCTCCGGCAGGTCTGGCCCGGGGAGGCGCCCGTACGCCGGCAGCCGCACGCGGGGATGGGCACCCCCGCGCCCGTGGTCGGCAACCCCTCACCGAGGTGCCCCCGGCCCGCCGGAATTGCGGTGTAACCGCCTGTTCTCCCTCGTTCCCTCCCGCAATTTGGGGCGGGAACGGTGCGTAACAGGCGGTTACATGCGAATTCCGGAGCGCGCCGGGGGATAGCCTCGGTACGACATGATCGGTTCCCCTGCACCGCCGACTCATCCGCTGCGAGTGCTCGTCGTCGACGACGAGCCCCCGGCGCTCGAGGAGCTTGCCTACCTGCTGGGCCGCGACGCCCGCATCGGCGAGGTGCTCACCGCCGCCTCCGGCGCACAGGCGTTGCAGGTGCTCGAGCACGACGAGCCGGTCGAGGCGATCTTCCTCGACGTCGCCATGCCGGGCCTGTCGGGTCTGGACCTGGCCCGGGTGCTGGCCCGCTTCCGCACCCGCACCCCGGTCGTGTTCGTCACCGCGCACGACGACCACGCCGTCGAGGCCTTCGAGCTGCACGCGGTCGACTACCTGCTCAAGCCCGTCCGGGCCGAGCGGCTGGGCGAGGCCGTGCGCCGGGTCGTGGAGGCCACTGCGGAGACCGTCGAGCCGGTACCGGCCGACGAGACCATCGCGGTCGAGCTCGGCGGCGTCACCCGGTTCCTCAACCGCAGCGAGATCACCTACGTCGAGGCGCAGGGGGACTACGCCCGGCTGCACACCGCCGACGGCAGCCACCTGCTGCGCATCCCGCTCAGCACGCTCGAGAAGAGCTGGGCCGAGGCGGGGTTCGTCCGCATCCACCGCAGCCTGCTGGTGGCGACCGCGCACATCGACGAGGTGCACATGGACGCCGGACGCTGCACGGTCGTGGTCGGCGGGGCCGAGCTGCAGGTGGCCCGCCGGCACACCCGCGGGCTGCGTGAGCGGCTGCGACGGCAGACCCGGCCCACCCGCTCCACACAGCCATGAGCGATCAGCCGCCCGCACGCAGAGTCCGGGTCACCAGCCCGCACAGCGGCGCCACCCGACGCCGCCAGGTGGCGGTGACCCACGAGATCGACGCGCAGACCGAGGTCGGCGAGGTCTACATGCGCTCGCTGATCGCGACCCAGCGCCGCCTCGCGCTGCTGCTGCTGGGCGTGGTGGGCGTGCTCATCGGCGGCCTGCCGGCGCTGTTCGCGCTGGTGCCGCCGCTGCGGCAGGCGCAGGTGCTCGGCCTGCCGCTGCCGTGGCTGCTGCTGGCCGGTCTGGTCTACCCGGCGATGGTCGTGCTCGGCTGGTTCTACGTCCGCCAGGCCGAACGGGTCGAGCGCGAGTTCTCCGACCTGGTCGAGCGGTCATGAAC
>JALZDI010000304.1 GCA_030862655.1 Actinomycetota bacterium
CTCCTGCTCGGGGTCGGCCCGGACGGGCATGTGGCGTCGCTGTTCCCCGAGCATCCGGCGCTGTACGACGAGCGGACGGTCACCGCGGTGCGGGGCGCGCCCAAGCCGCCGCCGACCCGGCTCTCGCTGACCACGGCGACGCTACGCAGCGCCCGCGAGGTGTGGTTCCTGGTCGCCGGGCACGACAAGGCAGGCGCGGTGCGGATGGCGCTGTCGGGGGCCGGCGCGATGCAGGTGCCGGCCGCCGGCGTGCAGGGCAGGCAGCGGACCCTGTGGCTGCTGGACCGGGAGGCGGCCGCCGAGGTGCCCAGCGCGCTGGCCCGGATCGCCTCCCCCTGAGCCACGGCCAGCGCGCTACGCGTTCTCCTTGCGGAACGTGCGAGTGCCCCACCACAGGGCCATTCCGAGCAGCGCCACGCTCCACAAGGAGCCCCACAGCATCGCGCTGGTGGCGAACTCGCCGAGGAACGAGCCGCGCACCGCGTCGACGACGTGCCGGAACGGCATGAAGTCGCTGGCCCGCTGCAGCCAGTCGGGCCCGATCGTCATCGGCAGCAGGATGCCCGACAGCAGCAGCACCGGCATCATCACCATGTTGATGACCGGGGCCATCACGTCCTCGCTCTTGGTTGTCAGCGCCAGCGCGTTGGACGCGGCTGCGCACGCCCCGCCGATCATCAGCGTCAGCAGGATGCCGTACAGCAGCCCCTGCACGGACGCATCCATGCCCATCAGGTAGCCCATCAGCACCAGGATCAGCGACTGCACGAAGAGCTGGAGCACGTCGCGGCCGAGGCGGCCGACCAGCAGAGCGGTCCGGCTGGCCGGGGTGACCCGCTCGGCCTCGATGACACCCTCGCGCCACTCCCCGATCAGGCTGAACCCGGCGAAGAACGCGCCGAAGATGCCCAGCTGCACCAGCAGGCCGGGCACGAAGAACGTGTAGGCGTTGGTCACCCCGAACTGGTCGACCAGCGGCGTGAGCAGCGGACCGAACAGCAGCAGGTAGAGCACCGGCTGCAGCATGCCGATGATCACCCACGCCGGGTTGCGCAGGTTCATCCGCAGCTGCCGGCGGAAGACGATGAAGCTCTCGCGGACGAAGGTCACCTGTCTGCTCCCGTCGTGGTGAGGGCCCCGCGGTCGCCCGCGGCCGGCGCCGCAGCATCGTCGCCCGAGGTGCCGGCACCAGCGCCCGGCGCCGCCTCCGCGGCGTCCTCGGCGTCGCGCAGCGAGCGCCCGGTCAGGGTGAGGAACACGTCGTCGAGCGTGGGACGGTGCACCTCGATGGACTCCAGCACGATGTCGTTGCGGTCGAGCTCGCGGAGCAGCCCGGGGACGGCCGGCCCGGCCCGCTGCACCCGCCCGCGGACGTGGTCGCCGTCGACCTGGACGCCGGGCAGCCCGTGCCGTGGCGGCTCGGCGATCGCGTCGAGGGTCTGCGCGGCGGCACTCACGTTCGCGGGGTCGGCGACCTCGAGGTCGACCAGATCGCCGGAGATCTGGGCCTTGAGGTTCTCCGGGGTGTCCGCGGCGACGATCCGGCCGCGGTCGATGATCAGGATGCGGTCGCTGAGCGCGTCGGCCTCGTCGAGGTAGTGCGTGGTGAGGAAGACGGTCGCGCCGCGGCGCCTGCGCAGGTCCGCGATGTGCTCCCACAGGTTGGCGCGCGCCTGTGGGTCCAGACCGGTGGTCGGCTCGTCGAGGAACACCAGGCGCGGGTCGTGGATCAGGCCCATGACGATGTCGAGCCGCCGCTTCTGCCCGCCGGACATGTTCTTGGACATGCGGGTCCACAGCCCGGTCAGCTGCAGCTGCTCGAACAGCTCCGTGCCGCGCCGCTCGACCTCGCGCCGGGAGCGGCCGTAGAGCATGCCGTGGTCCATGACCTCCTCGCCGGCCCGGGCTCCGCTGAACGTGCCTCCGGCCTGCGAGACGTAGCCGATGCTGCGGCGCACCTGCTCGGACTCGCGCACGACGTCGTAGCCGGCCACCCGGGCCTCGCCCGCCGTGGGCCTCAGCAGCGTGGTGAGCATGCGCAGGGTGGTGGTCTTGCCGGCGCCGTTGGGTCCCAGAAAGCCGACGACCTCGCCCTCGGCAACGTCGATGTCGACCCCGTCGACGGCGCGGACCTCGGCCCTCTGACGGCCCTGCCGGGTGCGGAACGTCTGGATCAGTCCCCGGGCGTGGATCACGGGTCAACCCCCTCGATGGCGGATGCCGAGACAGTATTCAACGTTGAACAGCCGCGTTCAAGTCGTTTTCCCGCATGTGTGACCGTGGGCGGCCGACAGGACTCGTCGCGCCGGCCGCGTCAGCCGAGGCCGAGCACCCTGCGGTACCGGTCCCGGTCGTGCGTCATCTGCCACCCCGGGTCGTCGGCGGCCGGCACCCAGCGCGGCTCCTCGCCCCGGAAGTCGAAGTCTCCGGCCCGCACCCGGCCCAGCATCCGGTCGACCCAGTCCAGCTCCGCCCGCACCAGGCTCGCCCACAGCTCGGGTACGGCGAGCGCGTGCGGCGGCACGCTCTCCTCGGACCCGTCGACCGCGCGGTACTCGTCGAGCCGGACGGCCAGCCGCGCCCGGCGTACCTCGAGGTGCCCGACGTACTGCTCGCGCGGCACCAGCGGCACCATGGCCAGCGCCACGTGGAAGGGCAGCGGCGACGCGACGTCCACCGTCTCCAGCGCGCTCGCCAGCATCACCTCGAACTCGGTGTGCCCCGCGTCGGTGACGGTGTAGACCGCCACCGACCGCGCCCGCTCCGGCACGTCGTGGCGGCGCAGGTGGCCCTGCCGGGTGAGCGTCGCGAGCACGGTGTAGATCGAGCCCGGGTTGATGTGCGCCCAGTCCTCGACGCCCCACGAGAGCAGCTCGCGGCGCACCTGGTAGCCGTTGACCGGCTCGAACAGGCAGACCGCACCCAGGACCAGCAGGCGGGTGTCGGTGGCGGCCATCCCGGCAGGCTAGAAGATGACCTCGCCGTTCTTGCGCTTGTCGCGCAGGGTCTGCAGCGCCTCCTGCAGGATCTCGGCCGCCTCGCTGTCGGAGCGGCGCTCCTTCACGTAGGCCAGGTGCGTCTTGTAGGGCTCGATGCGCGGCGGCGGCGGTGGGTTCTCCTCGTCGCGGCTGGCGGGCAGGCCGCAGCGCGGGCAGTCCCAGGAGTCGGGAAGCTGCGCGTCGACCGCGAAGGTCGGCTGGTTCTCATGGCCGTTGGCGCAGAAGTACTTCACCCGCTGGCGCGGCACCGAGT
>JALZDI010000305.1 GCA_030862655.1 Actinomycetota bacterium
GGTCACGGGTGGCCGGTGAGCGTCAGGCCGAGCGGCGCCGGCAGCAGGTGCCGGAAGCCCCCGCGCGCCGACGCCTGGTCCTGCCCACTCCGCGGCTGCCCCGGCTGCCGCGGCTGCGTCGGCAGCGGGCCGACGCGGACCGGCCGTCGCAGCGCACCGAGCCACGGGGGCCGACCGGGTCCGCGGGCTCGACGAGGTCGACCTCGGCCCGCAGGCTCACCGCGGTGCTCGCGGTCCTCGTGCTGCTCAGCGCGGTGGGGGTGACCTTCGCTGCGGTGCAGCTGCGACAGGCCCAGGCCACCGAGTCGGCTGCGGCGGACGCCCAGGTCACCGCGGCCCGGTACGCCGAGCAGCTGCTGTCGTACCACCACGCCCACCTCGACCGCGACTTCAGCCAGGCGCAGCGGCTGATGACCGACAGCTTCGTCAAGGACTACAACGACGCGACGAAGGTGGTGCGCGACCAGGCGGTCGAGGACAGGGCCGTCATCAAGGCGTCGGCGGTCGCCTCGTCGGTGGTCGACGCCGAGCCCGACGAGGTCAGGACCCTGCTGTTCGTCAACCAGACCACCACGACCGGCACGGACGGCGGGTCGCCGAGCATCGACCTGAACCGGGTGGTCATGACCCTGGTCGAGGAGGACGGCGGCTGGCTGGTGTCCGACCTCGACGCGATGTGAGAGCCGACCGGGTCTTGCGGAAAAACGAGAACACGTTCTAGTCTGCGGGAGCAGGCTCGGCCCGTCCCTGCTCACGAGGAGAGAACCCCATGACAGATGTCACGCAGCCCGCCTCCACGGACCTGGACGGCCGGGTGGCGATCGTCACCGGTGCCGGCGCGGGGCTGGGCAGGGCCGAGGCGCTGGCGCTGGCCCGGTCGGGGGCGCGTGTGGTGCTCAACGACCTTCCCGGCGCCGCGGACGCCGTCGCCGACGAGATCGAGGGCCTGGGGTCCGAGGCCGTGGTGGTGGCGGGGGACGTGTCCGAGCGGAGCACGGCCGACGCGCTGCAGCAGGCAGCCGAGGACCGGTTCGGCGGGCTCGACGTACTCGTCAACAACGCGGGCGTGCTGCGCGACCGGATGCTGTTCAACATGACCGACGCGGAGTGGGACCTCGTGCTCAAGGTCCACCTGCGCGGGCACTTCCTCACCTCACGCAACGCGGCGGCGTACTGGCGCCAGCGCTCCAAGGACGCCGGCGGGCCGGTCTACGGGCGTGTGGTCAACACCGCGTCCGAGGCCTTCCTCGTCGGGTCGGAGGGCCAGCCCAACTATGCCTCGGCCAAGGCCGGCATCGCGGCACTGACGGTCTCGACCGCGCGCGCCCTGCAGCGGTACGGCGTGTGCGCCAACGCGATCTGTCCGCGCGCCCGCACCGCCATGACCGAGGGCGTCTTCGGCGATGCCCCAGAGGACGGCAGGGTCGATCCGCTGTCGCCGGAGCACGTCGCTCCGCTGGTCGCCTACCTCGCCTCGCCCGCGGCCGCGACCATCACCGGGCAGGTGTTCGTGGTCTACGGCGGGATGGTGGCGCTGATGGCTCCGCCGAGCGTGGAGAAGCGTTTCGACGCGAGCGCGTCCACCTGGACGCAGGACGACCTCGCGCAGAGCCTGGGCACCTACTTCGAGTCACGCGACCCCCAGCAGAACTTCTCCTGCCGCGAGGTCATGGACCTCAGCTGACCACCGACGAGACGATGTGAGGCCGCAGATGGGAAGGCTCAACGGCAAGGTGGCGCTGGTCACCGGATCGGCACGGGGCCAGGGTGCCGCCGTCGCCCGCCGGTTCGTCGAGGAGGGTGCGCGCGTGGTCGTCGCGGACGTGCTCGACGACGTCGGCAAGGAGACCGCCGGCGCACTCGGCGACTCGGCGTACTTTCGTCACCTCGACGTCAGTGACGAGCACGAATGGGCGAGTGCCGTCGACGAGGCCGTCGCGACCTTCGGCCGCGTCGACGTGCTGGTCAACAACGCCGGCGTCCTGCACTTCGCGGCGATCGCCGACCAGACCGTGGAGGACTTCCGGCGGGTGTTCGCGGTCAACCAGCTCGGCTGCTTCCTCGGCATGCGCACGGTCGCGCCGGTGATGACCGAGCACGGCGGCGGGTCGATCGTCAACGTTTCGTCGATCGAGGGCCTGGCCGGTGCGCCGTTCCTGGTCGCCTACAACGCGACCAAGTTCGCGATCCGGGGAATGACCAAGACCGCCGCGCTCGAGCTCGGCTCGGCGGGGATCCGGGTCAACTCCGTGCATCCGGGCCTGATCGACACCGGCATGACGCGGGAGGCGGCGGGCGGCGACAGCGCCGACCTCGAGCGGGCCTGCCGCAGGCTGCCGGCCAGGCGCGCCGGCCAGCCCGGGGACATCGCCGGCGTGATGACGTTCCTGGCCAGCGACGAGAGCGCCTACTGCACCGGGTCGGAGTTCGTCGTCGACGGTGGCGCGACCGCCGGCCACGCCTTCACCCACTGACGGCTCGGCTCCCTCCCGTCGCACCCCTCCCTTCGCGCCGAGACTGCGCGAGTGCCCCACCGGTCGCCCCTCCCTTCGCGCCGAGACTGCGCGAGTGCCCCACCGGTCGCGCCTCCCTTCGCGCCGAGACTGCGCGAGTGCCCCACGCTGCGTCGGATGCGCCCCCCTCCGACACAGGCGTCCGAACCGGCTCACCGCAGCAGCAGGCGTACGGCGAGCTC
The DNA here is from genome assembly GCA_030862655.1 of Actinomycetota bacterium. The sequence goes on from JALZDI010000305.1 coordinate 2,696, forward strand.
CATCTCCCGCGCCACGTCGCTGGCGGAGGCGCGGCCGGTCACCCAGGCCACCAGGCTCGCCAGCCACACGTCACCGATGACCCGCGCGATGGCCTTGTCCTCCTCGGAGGCCTCGTGGTCGGGCCCGTGCATCGCGCGTACGAACATGTGCTCCATCCGCATCCCGACCGTGTGCACCTCGACGGCCACGGAGGCGTCGGCGAACATGAACGCCCGGGTCATCGCCTCGGTCAGGTTCGGGTCGCGCTGCAGCGCCCGGGTGATCCGGCCGAGCACGAACAGCACCCGCTCGTAGGGGGTGTCCCCGGGGATCGGGGTCCGGTCCATCCGGGCCTGGGCCCGCTCGAACTCCTGCGAGAGTCCGGATACGAGCAGGTGGATCTTGGACGGGAAGTAGCGGTAGAGCGTGCCCAGCGCCACCTCGGCACGCTCGGCGACGGCGCGCATCTGGACGGCGTCGAAGCCGCCCTTCGAGGCCAGGGCGAGGGTGGCGTCGAGGATCCGCTTGCGGCGGTCACGCTGGGCGGCCGAGCCGAGGTTGTCGTCGGTCAGGG
>JALZDI010000306.1 GCA_030862655.1 Actinomycetota bacterium
GTGCGGGTGGTCTCACGGTGGGCGCGGGACGCCGATGCCTGACCCGACCGCGGTCGAGCAGGCCGTGCTGCACGCCAACAGCGGCTTCTACGCGGCGTTCGAGTCCGGCGACCTCGACGCGATGACCGACCTGTGGGTGCCCGAGGGCCACGCGGTCTGCATCCACCCCGGCTGGGCGCCCGTGGTCGGCGCGGCCGCCGTACGCCGGTCGTGGGCGGTGATCATGGCGAACACGCCGTACATCCAGTTCATCCTCACCGACGTCGACGTCACCGTGGTCGGCGATGTGGCGTCGGTCACATGCACCGAGAACGTGCTGTCCGCCGACGCCGACACCCCGGTCGAGGGGTTCGCCGGTGGCAAGGCCGTGACCACCAACGTGTTCCGGCGCACTCGCTCGACCGAGGAGAACGCCTGGCGGTTGTGGATCCACCACGCCTCGCCGGTACTGTCGGCGCAGGGGTCCGACGAAGGAGGGTGATGGCCGGTTTCGTACGCGAGCCGGCGTTGGACCGGTCCGTGGACCAGCTGGCGCTGCGAGGCATCCGCGCGGTCGGCCACCACGGCGTCCTGCCGCACGAGCGCCGCGGGGGACAGGACTTCGTGGTGGACGCCGTACTCGGGGTCGACACCCGGGCGGCCGGACGCGCCGATGACTTGTCGCAGACCGTGGACTATGGTCGGTTGTCGCAAAAGCTGGTCGACGCCATCGTGGCCGACCCTGTCGACCTGATCGAGACCCTGGCCCAGCGCCTTGCCGACGTGTGCTTGGCCCAACCGCTCGTGGAGTGGGTGGAGCTGACCGTGCACAAGCCGCAAGCCCCGATCGAGGTGCCGTTCGACGACGTCACCCTGACCATCCATCGGAGCCGACAGTGACCGAGACGCCCAACCCGAACATCGTCGACCCCGACACGCTCACCGGCGAGATGCACCCGATCCGGCGTGGTGTGCTCGCTCTGGGCAGCAACCAGGGGCAGCGGTTCGACAACCTGCAGGGTGCTGTCTCCACGCTGGCCGACACCCCCGACGTGGTGGTGACCGCGGTGTCGCCGGTGTACGAGACCACGCCCGTGGGCGGCCCCGAGGACGCCCGCGACTACCTCAACGCCGTGGTGCTCATCGACACCACGCTGTCCGCGCACACGCTGCTCGACCGCTGCCTGGCCGTCGAGGACGCCTACGGCCGCGAGCGCAGCGAGCCCGGTGCGCCGCGCACGCTCGACGTCGACCTCATCGTGCTCGGGGAGCGCCTGTCCGACGACGAACTCAAGCTGCCGCACCCGCGGGCGCACGAGCGCGCGTTCGTGCTCAAGCCATGGTGCGACCTCGAGCCCGAGGCCGAGGTCCCCGGCCAGGGCAGGGTCGCCGACCTGCTCGGCAAGCTCGACCTCGAGGGCGTGCGGCTGCGCAAGGACGCCGAGCTCGAGATCTCCTGACCGCGGGCCGGACGCGGGTACACGGAGACACCGAGACACGGAGACACCGAGTGACCGAGGAGCCGTCCCCGGGGTGGGTGCGCCCGACCTCGGTCGGCGTGCTGCTCACGGCCCTGGTGGTCGGCCTGGCGCTCGGCTGGTTCGGCGGCGCGCTGCTGGAGAGGACCCAGCCGGTGGTGTCCACCGTGCCGTGGACCTCGGTCGGGGTGATGGCGTTCGCGGCCGCGGTACTGGGCGCCACGGCGTGGAGCACCTGGCGGACGATCCACCGCCAGCGCCGGCGGATCGAGCCTCACCAGGCTGTCAACCGGCTGATGCTGGCCAAGGCCTCGGCGCTGGTCGGCGCGCTGGTCGCCGGGGGTTACCTCGCGTTCGGGGCCCGGTTCCTCGACGAGCTGTCCGCGCCGCTGCCGCAGGAGCGGGTCCTGCGCTCGGCGCTGGTCGCCGCGGCCGCCGTACTCGTGGTGGTGGCGGCCCTGCTGCTGGAGCGAGCCTGCCGGGTGCCGAAGGCACCGCGGGGCGACGCGGAGGGTCCCGGCGGGGACCGTGGCCGGGAGGGCCGGGCTGGTCCGGGCGACGAGCACGAGGAACGGCGGGCACGGTGAGTACGGCGAGCCGGACCGCCGATGACAGAGGGTGACGGGCCGGTCATCCAGGGACCTGAGTTACCAGAGTGACGTGTGTGACTCGGCGTGGTGACCGCCTCCGGGCTGTTGTGCTGCCTATCGTGGCGCCCATGTCCGTGAACCGCCGTCGCCAGCGCAGCGTCCGTGTCCTCGTCGCCCTCGCCCTGCTCACCGCTGCCACCGTGGTGGTGCTGGGCGCTCTGCTCGCCGGCGGGGCGCTCTGGCTGGGGGCGGCCGCCGTGACCGCCTGGGCGGCGGGCGTCTCGGCCAGCCGCATCATCAGCAACGAGCTGGCGGCCTCGCGGCGCGAGCACGCCCGCGAGCGGGCCGAGCAGGCGCAGGCCTACAACGAGCTCGCCGAGGAGCGGGCCGCCGAGCAGCAGCGGTTCACCGCGACCATGCAGCAGAAGGTCGAGGACCACGCCAGCACGATCACCCGGCTGAAGGCCAACCTGCGACTGGCGGAGAAGCGTGCGGAGTTCGCCGAGGAGACCGCGGACCGCAACAAGGTCGCCGTCGCCAAGGCACACCAGGAGATCGCCTCGCTGAGGACGCGCATCGACGAGCTGGAGACCGAGCTGCAGGCGGCCCACGAGCAGATCGACGAGTCCGCGGAGTCGGTGTTCGACCTCGAGGCCCTGCGCGGCGCCTGACCCCCGTCGGCGTGGGGGTGCTGGCGCCCGCGCCGCTCGGCCCGGCGCCACTCCACTCGGCGGGCGCTACTTGTCGATGTCGCCGACGACGAAGAACATCGACCCGAGTACGGCGACCATGTCGGCGACGACGCAGCCGGACAGCACCTCCGGCAGCACCGAGATGTTGTTGAACGACGCCGAGCGCAGCTTCATCCGCCAGGGGGTCTTCTCGCCCTTCGACACCAGGTAGTAGCCGTTCAACCCGAGCGGGTTCTCGGTCCAGGCGTAGGTGGCGCCCTCGGGGGCCTTGAGGATCTTCGGCAGCCGCTGGTTGATCGGTCCCGGCGGCAGCGCCCGCAGCCGCTCGATGCACGCGTCGGCGAGGTCGAGCGAGGCCTTCGCCTGGTCGAGCAGCAGGCCGAACCGTGCGTGGCAGTCGCCCTCGGGCCGCGTGCACACCGGCAGCAGTCCCTCGTCGGCCAGCTCGCCGTACGCCAGATAAGGCTCGTCGCGCCGCAGGTCGAAGTCGACCCCGGAGGCCCG
>JALZDI010000307.1 GCA_030862655.1 Actinomycetota bacterium
GCCGCCGGCGCGCAGCCCGCCGATGCCCTTGGCGTAGGACAGCGCGAGATCCCAGGCCTTGCCGGACGCGTCGTTCTCGACCGCGACCAGCACCGGGACGCCGCGGCCCTCGGAGAACTCCCGGCGTACGAGGTGGCCCGGGCCCTTGGGCGCGACCATGCACACGTCGACGTCGGCCGGCGGCTGGACGTAGCCGAACCGGATGTTGAACCCGTGCCCGAAGAACAGCGCGTCACCCTCGACGAGGTTGGGCTCGATCGCCTCCCGGTACAGGTCGCGCTGCGCCGGGTCGGGCGCGAGGACGACGATGAGGTCGGCCTCCTCGCAGGCCTCGTACGGCGTGACGACCCGCAGGCCCTCGGCCTCGGCCTTGGGGCGGCTGCGCGACTGCTCCGGCAGCCCGACGCGGACGTCGACCCCGGAGTCGCGCAGCGACAGCGCGTGGGCGTGCCCCTGGCTGCCGTACCCGAGCACAGCGACGTGGCGCCCCTGCACCACGCTCAGGTCGGCGTCGTCGTCGTAGAACATCTCGGCCACGAGGGCACTCCTTCTCGTCTGGTTCTGGTCTCGGTTCTTCGTGGTTGGCTCGTGCGGCAGGTACGGCGGCCCTAGGCGGAGTGGTGCACGGGGCGCAGCGTGCGGTCGGTGATCGAGCGGCCGCCGCGGCTGATCGCGACCATCCCCGACTGCACCAGCTCGCGGATCCCGAACGGCTCCAGCACCTTCAGGAACGCGTCGATCTTGTCGGCGTCGCCGGTGACCTCGATCGTGACGGCGTCGGTGGCCACGTCGACGACCTTCGCACGGAACAGCTGGACGGTCTCGAGCACCTGGCCGCGGTTGCCGGCGTCCGCGCGCACCTTGACCAGCAACAGCTCGCGCTGCACGGCGGCCGACGGCTCCAGCTCGACGATCTTGATCACCTCGACCAGCTTGTTCAGCTGCTTGGTGACCTGCTCGAGCGGGGAGTCCTCGACGTTGACGACGATCGTCATCCGCGAGATCTCGCGGTGCTCGGTGGGCCCGACCGCCAGCGAGTCGATGTTGAACCCGCGCCGGGAGAACAGGCCCGAGGCGCGCGCGAGCACGCCCGGCTTGTTCTCCACCAGGACCGACAGGGTATGCCTCGTCACAGCTCGTCCTCTTCGAACTCGGGCGCCATGTCGCGCGCGATCTGGATGTCGTCGTTGCTGGTCCCGGCGGGCACCATCGGCCACACCATCGCGTCGCGGTTGACCAGGAAGTCGACCACGACGGGGCGGTCGTTGATCTCCATCGCCTTGGCGATGGTGGCGTCGACGTCCTCCTGCCGGTCGCACTGCAGACCGACACAGCCCATCGCCTCGGCCAGCTTGGCGAAGTTGGGGATGCGCTCGGTCGCGCTGGGCGCGTGCAGGTCGGTGTGGGAGTAGCGGCCCTCGTAGAACAGCGTCTGCCACTGCCGCACCATCCCCAGCGAGCCGTTGTTGATCACCGCCACCTTGATCGGGATGCCCTCGATCGCGCAGGTGGCCAGCTCCTGGTTGGTCATCTGGAAGCAGCCGTCGCCGTCGATCGCCCACACGGTCGCGTCCGGGCGGCCGACCTTGGCGCCCATCGCCGCGGGCACGGCGAAGCCCATCGTGCCGAGCCCGCCGGAGTTGATCCAGCTGTTGGGCTTCTCGTACTTCACGAAGTGCGCCGCCCACATCTGGTGCTGGCCCACCCCGGCGACGTAGACGCCGTCGGGCCCGGCCGCGCGGCCCAGCCGCTCGATCACCAGCTGCGGCGCGAGCGTGCCGTCGTCGGGGACCTCGTAGGCCACCGGGAAGCGCTGCTTCCATGCCTGCGTCTGCTGCGCCCACCCGGAGTAGTCGCCACGGTGGCCGGCCTCGTGCTCGCCCTGCAGCGCCGCGACCAGGTCGGCGATCGTGGCCCGGCAGTCACCGACGATCGGGACGTCGGCGGTGCGGTTCTTGGAGATCTCGGCGGGGTCGATGTCGGCGTGGATCACCTTGGCCTGCGGCGCGAACGTGTCCAGCTTGCCTGTCACCCGGTCGTCGAAGCGGGCGCCCAGCGCGATGATCAGGTCGCTGCGCTGCAGCGCCGAGACCGCCGCGACCGCGCCGTGCATGCCGGGCATGCCGAGGTGCTGCGGATGACTGTCGGGGAAGACCCCGCGCGCCATCAGCGTGGTGACCACCGGGATGCCGGTCAGCTCGGCCAGCATGCGCAGCTCCTCGGCGGCGCGGGCCCGGACCACGCCGCCCCCGACGTACAGCACCGGCCGACGGGCCGCCACGACCAGCCGGGCGGCCTCGCGCACCTGCTTGGCGTGCGGACGGGTCACCGGCCGGTAGCCCGGCAGCATCAGCTCGCGCGGCCAGGTGAACGTCGTCATCGCCTGCAGCGCGTCCTTGGAGATGTCCACCAGCACCGGGCCCGGCCTTCCGGTGGAGGCGATGTGGAACGCCTCGGCGACCGTGGTGGAGATGTCCTCGGGCTTGGTGACCAGGTAGGAGTGCTTGGTGATCGGCATCGTGATGCCGCGTATGTCGGCCTCCTGGAAGGCGTCGGAGCCGATCGCCCCGGAGGCGACCTGGCCGGTGATCGCCACCAGCGGCGTCGAGTCCATGTGCGCGTCGGCGATCGGGGTCACCAGGTTGGTCGCCCCGGGTCCGGAGGTGGCCATGCAGACCCCGACCCGGCCGGTGGCCGCGGCGTACCCCTGCGCGGCGTGGCCCGCGCCCTGCTCGTGCCGGACGAGGATGTGCCGGATCTTCACCGAGTCGAACAGGGGGTCGTAGGCGGGCAGCACCGCGCCGCCGGGGATGCCGAAGACCGTGTCCACCCCGGCGTGCTCCAGCGCACGGATGAGGCTCTCGGCTCCGGTCACCTGCTCGCCCATGTCGCCCTTTCCTCGTGCCGGCGGTGCTGACAATAAAAAACCCCCTCCGACCGTGGGATCGGCGAGGGGGACGCGCTGGCTGGTGTGGTCAGCCGGCGCGCCAGCGAATTACGAGAAGCGCTGTCCGCACGGGGACCAGACTCCCCCCACGTGTCGACCCCGTCAAGCGGCGCCGGGCCGTGTCTCGCGATCTGGGACGGACGTCCGTATCCCGGCGACCCCTCGCGCCGAGACTGCGCAAGTGCCCCGCCCGGCGACCAGCCCCTCACGCCGAGACTGCGCAAGTGCCCCGCCCGGCGACCAGCCCCTCACGCCGAGACTGCGCAAGTG
>JALZDI010000308.1 GCA_030862655.1 Actinomycetota bacterium
ATGTGGGAGGGCGTCTCGGAGTCCGACTTCGGCTCCGCCGAGCCCCTCTGCTCGGTGGCGCGCCGGTTCGCCGCCGGCGAGCTGGACGCGCTGCACGGGTGGTTCGTGCACGCCGCCAAGGACGACGTCGACGCGCTGCTGGCCGCCGCGCCGCAGGCGGGTCAGCACGCGCGCCGGCTGCGGATCAGCGCGTACGGCGACGCCGACCCGCTGGCCTGACCGTCGCGGCGGGGCATTCGCGCAGTCTCGAGGCGAAGACCCTTCGCGCCGAGACTGCACGAATGCCCGCCTCTTCGCGCCGAGACTGCGCGAGTGCCCGCCCCGAACGCGTCGTCGCGGGGGCAACGGACGATTCTCGGTGTCCCTGCCCCCCAAAATGGTCCGTTGCTTCGGGGCGACCCTGATGCGACAGGCGCTCTAGTCGATGCCGCGGTCGATGACCGCCTGCAGGCGCGCCAGCACCTCCTCGTCGCCGCTGCGCTCGACCCGGTCGGCGGCCAGCCGCCCCCACAGCCAGCAGTCGAGGTCACCCGCGATGCCGCGCACGGTCGCCGTGACGTCACCCGCATCCCCGGCGCCGGCGTCGACCACGTCGAGCGCCGGCCGGTCGGCGTACCCGGTGCCGTCGTCGGGGTCGGTGCCGCTGAACCGGCCGGTGACCACGGTCCACGCCGCGCCGGTGTCGGTGGCCTCGATGCGCACCGCGCCGGGGTCGCGCGAGAACGTGCCCCAGCCGGGCACCCCGCCGTGCATGATCCGCAGCACCTCGTCGACGCCGTCGGAGGACAGCGCGGGGTCCAGCGGGGTGGGCTTGCCGGTGGCCAGCTCGGCGTCGACCCGGTGGATCAGCGCCTCGTGTGCCTGCCGCCGCCGCACGAACGCCGCGGTCTTGTCCTCGGACCAGGTCCACACCGGGGTGTCGTCGGCGGTCTCGCGCAGCGTGTCCTCGAGTGCCGCGCTCACGGTGGCGAACAGGTGGCCCAACGTCTCCAGGTCGGTGGGCCGCTGCGGCTGCGGCGCGGCCAGGTCGGCCGGGTCGTCCACCCGCTCGCGCACGACCGTGCCCCAGAACCACTGCACCTGGGTCAGGTGCCAGAACAGGTCGACGGTGCTCCAGTCGGGGCACGACGGCACCGGCTGCATCGGGTCGGCCGTCAGCAGCACCTCGGCGAAGCGGTCGGAGTCGTGGGCCAGGTGGGCCAGGTAGTCGAGGTCGGCGCTCATGGGCCACCAACCTAGGGCCGGTCCCCGACGCGGCCCAACTTGCATGGAATCGCCTCATCGTGCATGCTTATGCGCATGCCAGTCACGGTCGCCGTCGCCGGTGCGAGCGGGTACGCCGGGGGAGAGCTCCTGCGCCTGCTCGCCGCGCACCCCGAGGTCGAGATCGGCACGCTGACCGCCGGCGGCAACGCGGGCACCGCGCTGGGCGCGCACCACCCGCACCTGGTCACGCTCGCCGACCGGGAGCTGGCCGAGACCTCGGCGACGGCGCTGGCCGGTCATGACGTCGTGTTCCTCGCGCTGCCGCACGGGCAGTCGGCCGCGCTGGCCGCCGAGCTGGGCGAGCAGACCCTGCTGGTCGACTGCGGCGCCGACTTCCGGCTGACCGACCCCGCGCAGTGGGAGCGGTTCTACGGCGGCCCGCACGCCGGGAGCTGGCCCTACGGCCTGCCGGAGCTACCGGGCCAGCGTGAGCGGCTGCGTGGCGCGACCCGGGTCGCCGTGCCCGGCTGCTACCCGACCGTGGTCACGCTCACCCTGCTGCCGGCGGTGGTTGCCGGGCTGGTCGACGTCGACGACGTGGTCGTGGTCGCGGCCTCGGGTGCCTCGGGCGCCGGCAAGGCGCCCAAGCCGCACCTGGTCGCCTCGGAGGTGATGGGCTCGGTGACCACCTACGGCGCCGGCGGAGCCCACCGGCACACCCCCGAGATCGAGCAGAACCTCGCACTGCTGGCGGACTCGGCGGAACCGCCGGTGCGGGTGTCGTTCACCCCGCTGCTGGTGCCGATGCCGCGCGGCATCCTGGCGACCTGCACCGCGCCCCTGCGCGACGGCGTCGGCAGCGCCGACGTGCGCGCGGCCTACGACAAGGTCTGCGCCGGCGAGCCGTTCCTGCACCTGCTGCCGGAGGGCACCTGGCCGCAGACGCAGGCCACGCTCGGCGCCAACACCGTGCACCTGCAGGCCGCGGCCGACGAGCGCGCCGGCCGGCTGGTCGCCGTGGGCGCCGAGGACAACCTCACCAAGGGCACCGCCGGCGGCGCCATCCAGTCGATGAACCTCGCCCTCGGCCTGCCCGAGACCACCGGCCTGCCGCTGCTGGGGGTTGCGCCATGACCGTGACCACCCCCGCCGGCTTCCGTGCCTCCGGCGTGACCGCCGGCCTCAAGGCCAGCGGTACGCCGGACATGGCGCTGATCGTCAACGACGGGCCGAGGTTCGCCGCGGCGGGGGTGTTCACCAGCAACCGGTGCAAGGCCAACCCGGTGCTGTGGAGCGAGCAGGCCCTCAAGGACGGCGTGGCGCGCGCGGTCGTGGTCAACTCCGGTGGGGCGAACTGCTACACCGGTGCCGCGGGCTTCCAGAGCGCGCACGCGACCGCCGAGGAGGTCGCCGCCGGGCTCGGCATCGGCGCGGTGGACGTACAGGTCGGCTCCACCGGCATGATCGGCCTGCTCAACGACCGCGACCTGCTGCTGTCCGGCGCCCGCGCCGCGCTCGAGGCGCTCAGCGCCGACGGGGGCCCGCAGGCCGCCGAGGCGATCCGGACCACCGACACCGTCACCAAGCAGGTCGCGGTGGCCGGTGACGGGTTCACCGTCGGCGGCATCGCCAAGGGCGCCGGCATGCTCGCGCCGGGGCTGGCGACCATGCTCGTCTACCTGACGACAGACGCCGACGTCGACCCCGACACCTGCGACCGGGCCCTGCGCTCGGCCACGCGCACGACGTTCGACCGGCTCGACTCCGACGGCTGCATGTCCACCAACGACACCGTGCTGCTGCTGGCCAGCGGCGCCGCCGGCGTCAGCCCGTCGTACGACGAGCTCGCCGAGGCGGTGCAGCAGGCCTGCCACGAGCTGGCGATGCAGCTGCTCAGGGACGCGGAGGGCGCCGAGCACGACATCGCGGTCGAGGTCCGCAACGCCGCCGGCGAGGACGAGGCGGTCGAGGTCGCCCGCGCGGTCGCGCGCAGCAACCTGTTCAAG
>JALZDI010000309.1 GCA_030862655.1 Actinomycetota bacterium
GCCGCGCTGATGGCCCGCGGCCACGTGTTCAGCACCGCGGCCGAGATCGGCGCGGCGACCGGGATCGAGTTCCTGGACGGTGGAGGCGTCGTCGCCGCCGCCGAGCCGACGCGCCGCGGCGGCGGCGACGCCCGCGTGGTCGACCCCGCCCCGTAGCGCCGCGCGTAGGCTGGGGGCGTGCGCACGGCCTTCGACTGGCTGAAGGGGCACGGCACCGAGAACGACTTCGTGCTGCTGCCCGACCCCGACGCGTCGGTGCACGGCGACCTCGCGCCCCGGGTGGTGCGGGCGCTGTGCCACCGCCGCCGCGGTATCGGCGCCGACGGCGTGCTGCGGGTGGTGCGCACCCGGGCCTACGCCGAGCGCGAGCCGCTGGCCGCCGCGGTCGCCGACCGGACCGAGTGGTTCATGGACTACCGCAACGCCGACGGCTCGGTCAGCGAGATGTGCGGCAACGGGGTGCGGGTGTTCGCCCGCCACCTGGTCGAGGAGGGGCTGGCCGACCCGGCCGAGACCCTGCCGATCGGCACCCGCGGCGGCGTCAAGGTGGCCCGCTTCGACTCCGACGGGCTGATCACGGTCGACATGGGCCCCGGGGAGGTGCAGGGCGACGTCGAGATCGGCGTCGGCGACCGGTCGTGGAAGGCCTCGCGCATCAGCATGGGCAACCCGCACGCGGTCGTGATGGTCGACGACCTCGCCGAGGCAGGCCCGCTGGCCGAGCCGCCCGTCTACGACCCCGCCGATTTCCCGCAGGGCGTCAACGTCGAGTTCGTGCGCGAGGTGGCCGCCCGGCACGTCGCGATGCGGGTGTTCGAGCGGGGCTCCGGCGAGACCCGCTCCTGCGGCACCGGTGCCTGCGCCGCGGCGTTGGCGGCCGCTGCCGTCGAGGGGGGCGGCAAGCCGCAGCTGTGGCGGGTCGACGTACCCGGCGGCACCCTCTACGTCCACTGGCTCGACGACGGCCACCTCGAGCTCGGCGGCCCGGCCGTGCTCGGCGTACGCGGCCGCCTGGAGCCGGCCTGGTTGGGGCTGTAGGCGTGAAAATGCGGGTGCGGCCCGCTGCCGCAGGTGCGAACATCGACGGGTCGGGAACACTCCCGGCGGCTGGGATGTTCTAGGGACCAGATGACTGCACACCACGAACGCGACGAGTACGCCGACCCGAGCGAGCCGGCCGAGATGTCCGAGGCGGTCGGCGACGACGTCGCCGTCGTCGAGGACGTCGCCGCGCGCGACTACGACCCCGAGGCCGACCCCGAGGACGGCGACCTGGAGCTCGCCGAGCGCCGGGCGCTGCGCCGCGTCGCCGGGCTGTCGACCGAGCTCGAGGACATCACCGAGGTCGAGTACCGCCGGCTGCGGCTGGAGCGTGTCGTACTCGTCGGCGTGTGGACCGAGGGCACGGTCGAGGACGCCGACAACTCCCTGGCCGAGCTCAAGCTGCTCGCCGAGACCGCCGGCTCGCAGGTGCTGGAGGCGCTGAGTCAGCGTCGCCAGCGGCCCGACCCGGCGACCTACGTCGGCCGCGGCAAGGTCGACGACCTGCGACTGGCCGTGGTCGAGACCGGCGCCGACACGGTGATCTGCGACGGCGAGCTCACCCCGTCGCAGCTGCGCAACCTGGAGGACCGGGTCAAGGTCAAGGTCGTCGACCGCACCGCGCTGATCCTGGACATCTTCGCCCAGCACGCGCGCTCCAAGGAGGGCAAGGCGCAGGTCGAGCTCGCGCAGCTGCAGTACATGATGCAGCGGCTGCGCGGCTGGGGCGGCAACCTCTCCCGGCAGGCCGGTGGCCGCGTCGGCATGCAGGGCGGCGGCATAGGTGGCCGCGGTCCCGGTGAGACCAAGCTCGAGACCGACCGGCGGCGGGTCACCGCCAAGATGGCCAAGCTGCGCCGTGAGCTCAAGCACATGGAGACCGCGCGGACGACGAAGAAGGCCGAACGCAGGCGCCACGACATCCCTGCGGTCGCGATCGCCGGCTACACCAACGCCGGCAAGTCCTCGCTGCTGAACCGGCTCACCGGCGCGGGGGTGCTCGTCGAGGACGCGCTGTTCGCCACTCTCGACCCGAAGGTTCGCCGCACCACCACCTCCGACGGTCGGCTGTACACGTTGTCCGACACCGTCGGCTTCGTCCGTCACCTGCCCCACCAGCTGGTGGAGGCGTTCCGCTCCACGCTGGAGGAGGTGGCCGAGTCCGACCTGGTGCTGCACGTGGTCGACGGCGCCCACCCCGACCCGGAGGGGCAGATCGCCGCGGTGCGCGAGGTGTTCGCCGAGATCGGTGCCGACCACGTGCCCGAGCTGATCGTGGTCAACAAGGCCGACATCGCCGACCCGCTGGTGGTCAAGCGGCTGCAGGCCCGCGAGCCGCACAGCGTCGTGGTCTCGGCGCGCACCGGCGCCGGCGTCGAGGACGTGCTCGCCGCGATCGAGGCCGACCTGCCGCGTCCGGGCGTCGAGGTCGACGCGCTGGTGCCCTACAACCGCGGTGACCTGGTCAACCGCATCCACGAGTACGGCGAGGTGCTCGACCTGGAGCACACCGGCGATGGCACGCGGGTGCGCGCCCGGGTGCACGCCGACCTCGGCGGCGAGCTCGAGACGTACGCCGTCGCTCCCACCCGCTGACCGCGAGGACACGACCGCGGTACGCGACTGAGACCGACGCGACACCGCGACCGGTCTCGTTGGCGGAAGAAGCGCCGTGGCCCAGGCGTTGGCCGAGTGGGGACCCACGGCCGCAGGCCAGCACCCCCCTCGACGCCGTCGTGGTCGGCGCCGGGCAGGCGCGGCGTAGCCTTGCCCGGTGACCGCCGCCGACACCGCCGACACCGCCGCCGAGCGCGACGTCGACCCGGCCGCCGACACCGCCTCCGGACACGGCCCTGGGCACGACGCCGCCCGCCCCGTCGAGGTGCTGCGGGCCGCGGTCGAGGCGCTCGCGGGCCAGCACCGGCCGGGCCAGGTCGAGATGGTCAAGGCCGTCGCCCGTGCTCTCGACGCCCGCGAGCACCTGCTGGTGCAGGCCGGCACCGGCACCGGCAAGTCGCTCGGCTACCTGGTGCCCGCGATCCTGTACGACGGGCGTGTCGTCGTCGCCACCGCCACGCTGGCGCTGCAGCACCAGCTGGTCGAGCGCGACATCCCTGCGCTGCTGGACGCGACCGAGCACGTGCTGGGGG
>JALZDI010000059.1 GCA_030862655.1 Actinomycetota bacterium
CGAGTCCGCGGCCGGGCGGCTGGAGGCGCTGCTCGGCGGTGCCGGGTCGATCCGCCGGCGGCTGGCACGCGCCGGCTCCACGATGACGGTGCAGGAGTTCCGCGTCGAGCAGGTGCTGTGGGGGTGTCTCGGGTTCGCCGGCGCGGCAGCGGTGAGCACCGTGTTGACGCTGCAGGGACGCGGCCGGCCGGTGGCGCTGCTGCTGTTCTGCGCGGTCTGTGCCGTCGTCGCGGTGCTGGCCCGCGACTATCACCTCTCCGCGGTCGTGCGGCGGCGCGAGACGCGGATGCTCGCGGAGTTCCCGACCGTCGCCGACCTGCTCGCGCTGGCGGTGGCCGCCGGCGAGGGCCCGACGGCGGCGCTGGACCGGGTCACCCGGGTCGCCCGCGGCGAGCTGACCCGCGAGCTGGCCCGGGTCCTGGCCGACAGCCGCACCGGAACACCGGTCTCACAGGCGCTCGACGCACTGGCCCAGCGCACCGGCCTGCCGGTGGTGGCCCGCTTCGCCGAGGGGTTCGCGGTGGCTATCGAGCGGGGCACCCCGCTCGCCGACGTGCTGCACGCCCAGGCCGCCGACGTGCGCGAGGCCAGCCGTCGCGCGCTGATCGAGACCGGCGCCCGCAAGGAGGTGCTGATGATGGTCCCGGTCGTCTTCCTGGTGCTGCCGGTGACCGTGGTGTTCGCGTTCTGGCCAGGGGTGGTCGGGCTGCGGCTGATGACGCCGTAGACGGCGAAGGGAGAGACGATGAGGCACATCCGGACACGGCGGCGGCACCGGCCGCCGCGCACCGAGCGGGGCGACGTCCCGGGCTGGGTGCTGATCACCGTGATGACCGCGGCACTGGTCGCCGGGCTGCTCGCGATCGCCGGCCCCGAGCTGAACCAGATGCTGCGCGAGGCGCTGGCCAGCGTCGGTTGACCACCGCCCCAGGGCTCCGGCCCCGCGGCCGTCGCCGTGACGACCGCGGCTCCGCGGTCGTGGACTTCGTGCTGGTGCTCGTGGTCGTCGTACCCCTGTTCCTCGGCATCGCCCAGGTCGCCCTGGTGCTGCACGTGCGCAACACGCTGGCGTCGGCGGCGTCCGAGGGTGCCCGATACGCCGCCACCTACGACCGCGGGCCGGCCGACGGCGTGGCCCGCACGCGCGCGATGGTGGCCCAGGTGCTCTCGCCCGGCTACGCCGCCGACGTGCGCGCCGCGCAGACCACGGTCGACGGCTTCCCCGGTGTGGTCGTGCGCGTGCAGGCCCGGGTGCCTGCGCTCGGGCTGTGGGGCCCGGCCGTCGAGCTGGCCGTCGACGGCCACGCGGTGGAGGAGGCACTGCCGTGAGCGCGGGTCACGTGGGCGAGCGCGGCAGCGCGGTCGTCGAGGTGACCTGGCTGACGATCCTGCTGCTGGTGCCGCTGGTCTACCTCGTCGTCGGCGTCTTCGAGGTGCAGCGCGCCGCCTTCGGCGTGAGTACGGCGAGCCGCGCCGCCGGCCGCGCCTACGTGCTGGCTCCCGACCAGGCGACCGGCCAGGCCCGGGCGATCCAGGCGGCGACCGTCGCGCTGCGCGACCAGGGCCTGCCGCTCGCGCCCCGCGGCCTCGGCGTCACCTGCGAGCCCGACCCGCGCCGGTGCCTGCAGCCCGGCTCGGTGGTGGTCGTCTCTCTCGACGTCCCGGTGGCGCTGCCGCTGGCGCCCGACGTCTTCGGGGGCGCCCCGCCGAGCATCCACGTCAGCGCTACCCATCGTGCGCCGTACGGCACCTTCCGGGAGGCCCGGCCGTGACGCCGCCGCTGCGTGTGGCGCGTTCCGAGGGTCGCGCGCCCGGTTCGTCCGTTCGCGACGCGCCACTCGACGGGCAAGAGGCGAACGAGCGCGGGCAGACGACGCTGCTGATCCTCGGGTTCTTCCTGGTCGCGGTGCTGCTGGTCGGCGTGGTGGTGGACGCGTCGGCCGCCTACCTGCGCCGGCAGGGGCTCAACGGGCTGGCCGACGGCGCGGCGCTGGCGGCGGCCGACGGCGTGCAGGGGGAGCAGGTCTACACCGGCGGGCTGGGGGAGACCGCGCGCATCGACCCGGTGACGGCGCGTCGTCACGTCGCGACCTACCTCGCGCAGGCGCGGGCCGCGCACCGGTTCCCCGGCCTGGTCTACCGCGTCGAGCCCACGGGCAACGCGGTCACCGTGCGGCTGTCGGCGCCGCTGGACCTGCCGATCCCGCCGCCCGGATGGGTCGGCGACCCGTGGATCGACGGTGTCGCCTCGGCTGTCGTACGCGTCGGTTGACACGATGGGCGGTATGCGCAGCGAGACGATCAGCATCCGCACCGGATCCGACGACGTGGTGGTCGACCTGACCGGCCGGTGCGCGGACTTCGTCCGTGACCAGGGCGACGGTCTGCTGCATGTGTTCGTGCCGCATGCCACGGCCGGCCTGGCCATCCTGGAGACGGGGGCCGGAAGTGACGACGACCTGCTCGCGGCCCTGGACGACCTGCTGCCCGCCGACGACCGGTGGCGGCACCGGCACGGCAGCCCCGGCCACGGGCGCTCGCACGTGCTGCCGGCGATGGTCGCGCCGTACGCGAGCGTCCCCGTCGTCGGCGGCCGGCTCGCGCTCGGCACCTGGCAGAGCATCTGCCTTGTCGACCTCAACGTGGACAACCCCGACCGCGACGTGCGGCTGTCGTTCCTGCCCGGCTGAGCGGGTGGGCCGGTGCCGTAGGCTTGAGCCTCGTGGCTGGACCCGACTTCGACACCCGACTCAAGCAGCTCTCCGCGACCATGCACACGATCGAGCAGGTGCTCGACCCCGAGGCCATGCGTCGCGAGATCGACGAGCTGCAGCGGCAGGTGTCCGCGCCAGACCTGTGGGACGACCAGACCAACGCCCAGCGGGTCACCGGGCGGCTCAACACCCTGCAGAACGACCTCGAGCGCGCCACCTCGCTGCGGCAGCGTCTCGACGACCTGCCGGTGATGGTCGAGCTGGCCCAGGAGGAGGGCGACGCCGAGACCCAGGCGGAGGCCGAGGCCGAGCTGGACAAGCTCGCCAAGGACGTCGAGACGCTCGAGGTGCGCACGCTGCTGTCCGGCGAGTACGACGGGCGCGATGCGCTGGTGACGATCCGCTCCGGCGCCGGTGGTGTCGACGCGGCGGACTTCGCCGAGATGCTGATGCGGATGTACAGCCGGTGGGCCGAGCGGCACCGGTTCCCCGTGGAGGTCTATGACACCTCCTACGCCGAGGAGGCGGGGGTCAAGAGCGTCACGTTCGTGGTCAAGGCGCCGTACGCCTACGGCACGCTGTCGGTGGAGTCCGGCACCCACCGGCTGGTGCGCATCAGCCCGTTCGACAACCAGGGCCGGCGGCAGACGTCCTTCGCCGCCGTCGAGGTGGTGCCGGTCATCGAGCAGACCGACGAGATCGAGATCCCCGAGGAGGACATCCGGGTCGACGTCTACCGCTCCAGCGGGCCCGGCGGGCAGAGCGTCAACACCACGGACTCCGCAGTACGCCTGACCCACCTGCCGTCCGGCACCGTGGTCAGCTGTCAGAACGAGAAGAGCCAGCTGCAGAACAAGGCCAGCGCGATGGTGATCCTCAAGGCCAAGCTGCTGGCGCTGAAGCGGGCGGAGGAGCGGGCCACGCTCGACGAGCTGCGCGGCGACGTGCAGGGCTCGTGGGGCGACCAGATGCGCTCCTACGTCCTGCACCCGTACCAGATGGTCAAGGACCTGCGCACCGAGTACGAGACCGGAAACACCCAGGCGGTGTTCGACGGCGAGATCGACGACTTCATCGAGGCCGGCATCCGCTGGCGCCGCGGCGCCGAGGGCACCGCCGGCTGACGACCGCCACCCCGGGGTTGTCTGCGCGCGGGCGCCGTGGTCGGCTGGACCCAGGACGATGCGACGGGAGGAACCATCCATGACAGTCAGTGAGCGGGAGCGGACGGTCGTCGACGCGGTGAACACCGGGCTGTTCATCGCAGGCAGCTGGCGCGACGCCGAGGGCGGCAGGACGCTGGCCGTGGAGGACCCGTCGACCGGCGACACGCTGGCGCAGGTCGCCGACGCGAGCGTCGCCGACGGCAAGGCCGCGCTGGACGCCGCCTGCCAGGCGCAGGCGGAGTGGGCCAAGACCCCGCCGCGCGACCGCGGCGAGATCCTGCGGCGGGCGTTCGAGCTGATCACCGAGCGACACGGCGACCTGGCGCTGCTGATGACCCTGGAGATGGGCAAGCCGCTGTCGGAGTCGAAGGCCGAGATCACCTACGCCGCGGAGTTCTTCCGTTGGTTCTCCGAGGAGGCCGTACGCATCCACGGTCGCTGGTCGACCGCCCCCAACGGCGTCGGCCGGATGATGACGATGAAGCAGCCGGTCGGACCGTCGCTGATGATCACGCCGTGGAACTTCCCGCTGGCGATGGGCACCCGCAAGATCGGGCCGGCGGTCGCGGCCGGCTGCACGATGGTGATGAAGCCCGCGTCGCTGACCCCGCTGAGCATGTTCGCGCTGGCCGGCATCCTCACCGAGGCCGGGCTGCCCGACGGGGTCCTCAACGTCGTCACCACCAGCTCCACCGGCGAGGTGATGGAGCCGCTGATCCGTGACCCCCGGCTGCGCAAGCTCACCTTCACCGGGTCCACCGAGGTCGGCCGCACGCTGATCGAGCAGTCCGGCCAGCGGGTGCTGAAGGTGTCGATGGAGCTCGGCGGCAACGCGCCGTTCCTGGTGTTCGACGACGCCGACATGAACAAGGTCATCGACGGTGCCATGCTGGCCAAGATGCGCAACATCGGCGAGGCCTGCACCGCGGCCAACCGCTTCCTCGTGCACGAGTCCGTCGCGGAGGAGTTCTCGAGCAGGCTGGCCGAGCGGATGAGCGCGCTGCGTGTGGGTCGCGGCACCGAAGAGGGCGTGCAGGTCGGCCCGCTGGTCGAGGCCAAGCAGCGCGACAAGGTCCGCGACCTGGTCGACGACGCACTGGAGAAGGGCGCCTCCGCGGTCTGCGGCGGCAAGGCGCAGGAGGGTCCCGGCTACTTCTACCCGCCGACCGTCCTCGCCGACGTGCCGCAGAACGCCCGGATGTACGAGGAGGAGATCTTCGGCCCCGTCGCGCCGATCTACACCTTCTCCGACGACGCGCAGGCGGTGCGCATGGCCAACGACACCGAGCACGGCCTGGTGTCGTACGCCTACACGCAGGACATCAACCGCGGCATCTGGGTGTCGGAGGCGCTCGATGCCGGCATGGTCGGTCTCAACCAGGGCATGGTGTCCAACGTCGCGGCGCCGTTCGGCGGCGTGAAGGCCAGCGGGGTGGGCCGCGAGGGCGGCTTCGAGGGCATCGAGGAGTTCCTGGAGACCAAGTACGTCGCGATCAACGCCTGACCCGACCGATCCGCTGGGGCACTCGCGCAGTCTCGGCGGGAGGGTGTGACGGGGCGCGCACGGGCCGCTGCGCACGGTAAGGCGACGAACGCCACGGCGATGCGTTCGGGTCCGGCGGCCCGCGTCGCCTAGACTCCCTCCGACCGGCGCTGCCCACGGGGCGGCGAGCCTCCTGCATCCAACCCCGGTCACCGCTGCCTGTGATTCGCTTCGAGAAAGTCACCAAGTCCTACTCCGGCCAACGGCGGGCGGCGCTGAACAGCGTCGACGTCGACATCGACAAGGGCGAGTTCGTCTTCCTCGTCGGCGCCTCGGGGTCGGGCAAGTCGACGTTCCTGCGGCTGGTGCTGCGTGAGGCCCGACCGACCAAGGGACACGTCTACGTCGCCGGCAAGGAGGTCAACCGGCTGGCCAGCTGGAAGGTCCCCGGGCTGCGCCGCCAGATCGGCACCGTGTTCCAGGACTTCCGGCTGCTGCCCAACAAGACCGTGTCGGAGAACGTCGCCTTCGCGCTGCAGGTGATCGGCAAGTCGCGCGGGCACATCACCCGGGTGGTGCCCGAGACCCTCGAGCTGGTCGGGCTGGAGGGCAAGGGCCACCGGATGCCCGACGAGCTCTCCGGCGGCGAGCAGCAGCGGGTGGCCATCGCCCGCGCGTTCGTCAACCGGCCCCAGATCCTGATCGCCGACGAGCCCACCGGCAACCTCGACCCGTCCACGTCCGTCGGCATCATGAAGCTGCTCGACCGGATCAACCGCACCGGCACCACCGTGATCATGGCGACCCACGACTCCAGCATCGTCGACCAGATGCGCAAGCGCGTCATCGAGCTGGAGGGCGGCGAGGTCGTCCGCGACCAGTCCCGTGGCGTCTACGGCTACCAGAGCTAGCGCGCCGCCCGGCCGACCGCCGGCCCCCGCGCACCGAGCGAGCCCCCTCAGGAGTATTGCAAGCCATGCAGATGACCTACGTGTTCTCCGACCTGGCCACCGGCCTGCGACGCAACGTCTCGATGGTGATCTCGGTCATCGTCACGATCGCGGTGTCGATGACCCTGGTCGCCGTCGGCCTGCTGCTCAACACCCAGGTGGCCAAGGCCGAGGAGACGCTGGGCAGCAAGCTGCAGGTCGTGGTCTACCTCTGCAACGAGCGCTCCACCTCGCCCAACTGCGTCAGCGGTGGAGTCACCGGGCAGCAGAAGGGCGCCATCGAGGAGAGCCTGCGCACGAGCCGGTACGTCGACTTCTTCGAGTGGGAGTCGCAGCAGGAGGCCTACAAGAAGTTCCAGGAGATCTACGTCTCCGACAACAAGGCCGAGCAGCGCTACTACGACCAGGTCCGGCCCAAGGACCTGAAGGAGTCGTACTGGATCACGCTGAAGGACCCGCAGGACTACGAGAAGGTCGGCAGCCTGGTCGAGGGCATGCCCGGCGTCGACTCGGTCCAGGACCTGCGCGACGTGCTGGACCCGCTCTACAACGGCATGAACCGGCTGCAGCAGGGTGCGTTGTGGCTGGCGGCGCTGCTGGTCATCTCCGCGGTGCTGCAGGTCTCCAACACGATCCGGCTCGCCGCGTTCGCGCGACGACGCGAGATCGGCATCATGCGACTGGTCGGCGCCTCGAGCTGGTACATCCAGCTGCCGTTCCTGCTGGAGTCCGCGATCGCCGCGCTGTTCGGCGTCGGGTTCGCGTGCACGGCGATCTTCGCCCTGATGAAGTGGTTCATCTACCCGAGCCTGCACGGCGAGAGCCAGCTGATGGACTGGGTCGACTGGGGCGACGCCCTCGTCGCGATGGGATGGATCACCGCGGGTGGTCTGGCCCTCGCGATCATCCCGACACTCGTGATGACCCGCAAATACCTCAGAGTGTGACCTGAGTCCATTAGCCTCGGCTCGACCGAACACTTCCCCGACAGTTTGGTTAGAGCCGTGGTGGCCAATCGATGGACGGCTGCTGGTGTGGCCGGTGTGCTCGTGACCGCGCTGGGCGTCCCCGCTCTGACGGCGTGGGGCGCCGACGAGGACGAGCTCAAGCACCGGCGCAGCCAGGTCAGCTCAGAGCTCCGGGGCGCGCGCACAGACCTCGGCCACTCCAGCCGTGCGCTGAACCGCGCCGTCCGTCGGCTCGAGGCGGCGCAGGCGCGCCTCGACGAGGCGGAGGCGCACCTGCAGCACACCCGGGACCTGTTGGCGGAGGCGGAGGCCTTCGACGAGATGATGCAGCGCCGCCTCGACGAGGCCAGGCAACGGCTCGCGCAGGCGCGCGCCGACCTCGCCGAGGGGCGCCGTGCGGTCGATGCGCAGCGGCGCCGGCTCGCCGGGTTCGCCGCCGAGACGTTCCAGGACAGCGACAGCAGGATGCTCAAGCTGCGGGTGTTCCTCAAGACCGAGACCCCCGAGACGCTCACCACGCAGATGGACGCCGTCGACAGCATCGCCGACAAGCACTCCGCGGCGATGGGCCGGCTGAAGGCCTCCGAGGTGCTGCTCACGGTGCAGGAGGAGGAGGTCGAGGCGGCCAAGCGCGAGGTCGCGGCCAAGCGTGCGGCCGCGGCGCGCAACCTCGAGCGGAAGCAGCGGCTGGAGGACCAGGCCGAGCGTGCCGAGCAGCAGGTGTCGCACCTGGTCGCGGCCCGGGCGGAGGCCGAGCAACAGGCGGAGGCCGCCAAGCAGGAGGACCTGTCCCGGGTGCAGGAGCTGGAGTCGGAGCGTCAGCAGATCTCCGACCGGCTCGCCGAGCTGGCCCGGCAGCGGCGGGCGGCGCTGGCA
>JALZDI010000310.1 GCA_030862655.1 Actinomycetota bacterium
GCTGACGGCCGCCGAGGTGCTCCGGCTGTCGGTGGAGCACTCGTCGTCGTTCCTCGTCGACGCCGTGACGCCGGCCCGCAACGAGGGCGACGGGCGCCCGGTCCTCGTCGTCCCCGGCTTCTACACGACCGACGCCCTGACCCACCGGCTGCGGTCGCACCTGCGCAAGCTCGGCTACCACGTCCACGGGTGGCGCCTCGGGCGCAACTACGGCCTCACCGACGACCTCGTCGACGGCCTGCTGGACCGCTTCGACGACGTCCACCGGCAGCATCGCGTCCCCGTGAGCCTGGTCGGCTGGAGCTTCGGCGGACTCCTGGTGCGATGGCTGACCCACCAGCGGACGGACCACGTGCGCCAGGTCGTCTGCCTCGGGTCCCCGTGGCGGCCGGAGGGCGAGGTGACGCGCACGACTCCGCTGTTCCACTGGGCGGCCGGGAGGCATGGCCTGTCCGACCGCGCCCGCGGCATCGTCCACACCAGCAGGCAGCCGCTGCGCGTGCCCTGCACGGCGATCTACTCCAAGACCGAGGGGATCGTGAACTGGCGCGCGTGCGCCCTCGACGCGGGTCCGCTGTGCGAGAACATCGCCGTCCCGAGCAGCCACACCGGGTTGGCCGCCAACCCGCTCGCGCTTGCCGCACTCGCCGACCGGCTCGCCCAGGACCCGGCCGACCCACGGCCGTTCGACTGGCGCCACTGCCTGCGGCGCGCCGTGCTCGGCGACCCGGCCACGCAGGCGACGGCAGCCGCCAAGGGCGCGGTGTGACCATGGCGCACCACGCGTTCGAGGCCGGCGGAGACGTCACCTGGCTGCATCGGCGCGACCCTGCGCTCGTCGCCCGGCTGATGCCGTTCCTGCGGCTGGCGGTCAAGACCTACTTCCGGTCACAGGTGCACGGAGTCGACAGAGTCCCCGACGGCGGCGTGCTGCTGGTGTCGAACCACTCCGGCGGGTTCGTACCCATGGACGTCCCGGTGCTCGCCGTCGCGCTCTTCGACCACTTCGGACCCCAGCGACCGCTCTACGTACTGGCTCACGACCTGCTCTTCATCGGCCAGGGCGCGAGGATCTTCGCCAGGGCCGGGTTCGTGCCCGCCGACCGCGCCAACGCCACGGCCCTGCTGCGTGCCGGCGGGGCCACCATCGTGTTCCCTGGTGGCGACCACGACGTCTTCCGGCCGTCGTCGCAGCGCAACAGGATCGACTTCGACGGCCGGAGGGGCTACGTCAGTACGGCGATCGAAGCCGGCGTCCCGCTCGTCCCGGTCGTGAGCATCGGGGGCCACGAGGCCCAGATCCACCTCTCCCGCGGCGAGGTCCTGGCCAAGATCCTCCAGCTCGAGAAGCGCCTGCGCACCCGGTACGTGCCGATCACCTTCGGGTTGCCGTTCGGTCTCTCCATCGGGCTGCCGACCGTGCCGCTGCCCACCAAGATCGAGACCACGATCCTGGAGCCCATTCACGTCACCGAGGAGTTCGGTGAGCACCCCGACGTGGCCGAGGTCGACCGCGTGGTGCGCAAGCGCATGCAGGACACCCTGGACGACCTCGCCCGACACCGCCGCTTCCCCGTGCTCGGCTAGCGGACGGAGCAGACGTGAGCAATCCCGTGCTCGCGGCCGTGGGCCGCCTCCGCGACCTCTGGTGGCTCGCGCGGACCTTGACCGCCAGCGGCCTGCTGGCACCGCTTCGGCCGGACAAGTACCTGCGGATGGCAGCGGTGATCCGTCGGCACGGGACGACGCCGATGACGGGGATCAGCCTGTCCGCCGTGCGCCGGCCCCACGCGACCGCCCTCGTGGACGAGCGCGGAGCCCTGACGTACGCCGAGCTGGAGGCCCGCAGCGACGCACTCGCCCTCGGCCTCGCCGACGTGGCCGTCGGACCTGTCGACGCGATCGCGGTCCTGTGCCGCAACCACCGCGGCTTCGTCGAGGCGCTCAGCGCCGCGGCGCGGATCGGCGCCGACGCGGTGCTGCTCAACACCGGCTTCTCGGGGCCCCAGCTGGCCGACGTCCTGGCCCGTGAGAAGGCGACGGTCCTCGTCTACGACGAGGAGTTCTCCTCAATCGTCGAGCAGACGAGGAGCCGGGTGGACGGGCCGGTGGAGATCCTGGCCTGGACCGACCGGCCCACGGATGCGCCCACGGTCGACGCGCTGATCGACGCACACCTCGGCGAGCGTGCTCCACGGCCGCGCCGGCACGGTAAGACCATCCTGCTCACCTCCGGCACCACGGGGACGCCCAAGGGCGCACGCCGCTCCGGGGGCGGGGGCGCCGGGGCGCTGGCGGCCATGTTCGACCGGATCCCGTGGCGGGCGGAGGAGACCGTCGTCGTCGCCGCGCCCATGTTCCATGCCTGGGGGTTCGGCCAGCTCGCCGTGGCCGTCACGATGACCTCCACCGTGGTGATGCGTCGGCGGTTCGACCCGGAGGCGATCGTCGACCTGGTCGACGCCCACCACGCGACCGGGCTCGCCGTCGTGCCGGTCATGCTCGAGCGCATCGTCGCCCTGCCGCAGGAGGTGCTCAGCCGCCACAGCCTGCGGTCGCTGCGGTTCGTGACGGCCAGTGGGTCGCGGATGCGTGCCGACGCGGTGACGCGCTTCATGGACCTGTTCGGCGACGTCGTCTACAACAGCTACAACGCCACCGAGGCGGGCCTCATCAGCATCGCGACGCCGTGGGACCTGCGTGCCGCCCCGGACTCGGCCGGCCGGCCGGTCGCCGGCACCGACCTGCGGATCGTCGACGACCAGATGCGCGAGGTGCCGCACGGCGATGTCGGCAAGATCCTGGTGCTCAGCGACTCACAGTTCGAGGGCTACACGTCCGGCGACGCCAAGCACTTCGACGGCGGCTACATGGTCTCCGGCGACCTCGGCCGCCTCGACGACCACGGGCGGCTGCACGTCGTGGGCCGCGACGACGAGATGATCGTCTCCGGCGGCGAGAACGTCTACCCCACGGAGGTCGAGGAGACCCTGAACGCCCATCCCGCCGTGCTCGAGGCCGCCGTGGTGGGCGTGGACGACGAGTCCTTCGGCCAGCGCCTCGCGGCGTTCGTCGTACTCCATCCCGGCCGTCAGTCCACCGCGGAGGAGATGAAGCAGCACGTCAAGGACCAGCTCGCCGGCTACAAGGTGCCTCGCGACGTCACGTTCCGCGACGACCTGCCGAGGAA
>JALZDI010000311.1 GCA_030862655.1 Actinomycetota bacterium
GCGGGGGCTGATCCAGAACGGCTCGTCCTCGCCGAGCCTGGCGTAGAAGTCGCGGATGAGCGCTTCGTGGGACGCGCCCCAGTAGGAGCGACCGTTCGACGACGACCGGCGTTCGGCCACCGTGCGCACCCGTCCGTCGGCGTGGGTGATGGTGAGGTCACCGCGGATCGAGAGGGTGCCGCGCTCGGCGGTGATGTCGATGGTGACGGGTGCGTGGACCACGTTGGCCAGCGAGCCGAACACCAGGCTGCGCGCTCCGCCGTCGTGGGTCAGGAGCATCTCGGCGGTGTCCTCGACCTCGATGAGGTGTTGGCGGGTGGAGGCGCGGCCCTGGACCTCGACGACCTCGCCGACGAGCCACTGCACCAGGTCGAGGGTGTGGATGGCCTGGTTGATGAGCAGCCCACCACCGGCGGTGGCCCACCTGCCGCGCCACGGTTTGGCGCGGTAGTAGTCCGGTGTGCGGGTCCACATCACGGTCGCGGTCGCGCCGCGCACCGGGCCCAGCTCGCCGGAGTCGAGCACCTCCCGAGCGGCCTGCGCGGTGGCGTTGTACCGGTTCTGGAAGCACACGCCGACCCGGCTGCGGCTCCGCTCGGCGGCTTCGACGAGGCGCTCGGCCTCGTCGAGGGTGTGGGCGAGCGGCTTCTCGACGAGCACGTGCACCCCGGCGTCGAGCAGGTCCAGGGCCACCGGCGCGTGCTGGTGGTGCGGGGTGCAGACGTGGGCGACGTCGGGGCGCACCGCCTCCAGGAGGGCGCGGTGGTCGGCGAACCCGGCGACGCCGCAGCGCTCGGCGGTCGTGGTCAGCGCCGCGGGATCGGTGTCGCAGACGGCGACGAGCTCGACGTCCTCCAACGCTGCGATCGCGTCGAGGTGCACGGCCGAGACGTCGCCGCACCCGATGACGGCCGCTGTGATCATCGGTGCTCGATCCCTTCCTCCTTCAGCAGGGCCGTGAACGCCTGCCACGCCTCGGTGAACAGCTCGGGACCGGAGAACCCGCCGAGGCTGTGCGCCTGGGACAGGTGCGGTTCGAGGGAGAAGAACCCGTCGAAGCCGTCCTCGCGCAGCGCCCGGATGGTCTCGGCGACCTCGCCGTCGCCGCGACCCGCCGCGCACACCTCACCGTCGGCGAGGTGCGCGTCCTTGATCTGGACGTACTCCAGGTGCGGGCGCAGCGCGGCGTAGCCCTCGGTGAAGGGCCGCACGCCCACCTGGACGAAGTTGGCGGCGTCCCACGCCGCGCGGAGGTTCGGCGACCCCACCGATTCGAGGAGGTCGACGCAGCGGCGGGGGAGGTCGCCGTAGATCTCCTTCTCGTTTTCGTGCAGCAGGACGACGCCGCCCCGCTCCGCCACGTCGGCGAGGGCGCGCATGCGGCGCAGCACCTCGTCGCGGGCGTGGTCGGGGTCGGTGCCGGGGCGCATGAAGAACGAGAAGACCCGGATGTAGGGGGCGTCGAAGCGGTGCGCGACGTCGACGGCGTGGCGGGCGCGGTCGAGGTGGGCGTCGAAGTCCTCGTCGAGGAAGATCTTGCCGATCGGCGATCCGATGCTCGACACCCGCAGGCCGTGGGCGTCGAGCAGGTCCTTCGCCCGGGTGAGCTGCTCGTCGTCGAGGTCGAGGACGTTGGTGCCCCACGCGCTGCGGAACTCCAGGTACGACAGTCCGAGCTCGCCGAGCAGCGAGGCCTGCTCGGCGAGCTCGGGCGAGATCTCGTCGGAGAATCCCGAGAGGGTCCACATGCGGGGTGCTCCTCACTGAGCCGGGTGGAGAGGTCTTCCCCCACCATGATGGGTGATCCACGGCACTCCTACGTGTTGCCGCTTGTTGCCACGCCCGACCGGAGCAACGGCCGGAAACAGCTGGCAACCCGTGGCCGAACCGGTCACGAGCGCGCAGAGTCACGAGTGCACCTCTTCCCCAGGAGGCGCGGCCACCGGCTCGCGAGACGAAGGAGAAACGCCCATGTCCAGGAAGGTCCGGCTCGGGATCGTCGGTTTCGGGGCCCAGGGCTCGGCGTACGCGAAGTTCATCGAGGACGGCCTGGTGCCCAACGTCGAGATCGGCGCCATCGCCGACGTCCAGGCCGCCCGGCGGGAGGCCGCAGCCGAGCACGGCGTGCCGGTGCACGAGGACCACGAGTCGCTGCTGGCCGCGGGGGAGGTGGACGCCGTCGTGACGACGGTGCCGCACTACCTGCACCCGCAGATCGGCGTCGACGCGCTGCGGGCCGGTGTCCACGCGCTGGTCGAGAAACCCGCCGGGGTCTACACCAAGCAGGTCAAGGAGCTCAACGAGTGCGCGGCCCAGCACCCCGAGCTGACGTTCGCGATCATGTTCAACCAGCGCAACAACCCGCTGTACCAGCGCATCAAGCAGATCGTGGACGACGGCGAGATCGGCGCGATCCGGCGGACGAACTGGATCATCACCACCTGGTGGCGCCCGCAGGGCTACTACGAGCAGTCGGCGTGGCGCGCCACCTGGGGCGGTGAGGGCGGCGGCGTCCTGGTCAACCAGGCGCCGCACCAGCTCGACCTGTGGCAGTGGATCTGCGGCGTCCCGAAGTCGGTGTACGCCAAGGTCGCCTACGGCTTCCGCCGCGACATCGCCGTGGAGGACGAGGTCACGGCTGTGGTCGACTACGGCGGTGGGGCCACCGGCACCTTCGTCACCGCCGTCCACGACCTCGCCGGGACCGACCGGCTGGAGATCCTCGGCGACCGCGGCAAGATCGTCGTCGACGGTTCGAAGACCGCCACCGTCACCCGCCTGGTCGACGACGAGCGCGCGCTCTCGGACCGCATGGGCATGGACGACGTGCGCAAGCTCTTCAAGGGCGAGGTGGACCCGACGACCTACTACTCGCAGGAGGTCATCGAGTTCGAATCCGCTTGGGGCGCGCAGCACTCGGGCGTGCTGGAGAACTTCGCGGCGAACGTCCTCGACGGCACGCCGCTGCTCGCGCCGGGCAGCGAGGGCGTCAACGGGGTGCGGCTGGCCAACGCGATCCACCTGTCGAGCTGGCTCGGCCACGAGGTCTCGCTCGACTTCGACGAGGACCTCTACCTCGCCGAGCTCAACAAGCGCATCCGCTCGGAGGGCAAGTTCCCCGAACGCCCGGCAGGAGCCTGACACCGACCGGACAGGACGCCCTGGCTCCGCCTCCCGCAGGCGGAGCC
>JALZDI010000312.1:0-1845 GCA_030862655.1 Actinomycetota bacterium
ACCTGACGTTGACCGGAGGCCAGGGCTTCATCGACCCGGACGACAACGCCTTCGCCACGGACGCGTGGCTGGTCGACACGGCCACCGACCCGTTCAAGTACACGCTGGTGAGCCGCAACGATGCCGGCATGCAGTCCGACCGGGACAGCATCGCCGGTCCGGTGAGCGACGACGGCTCGCTGGTCGCCTTCCAGTCCCAGAGCACCAACCTCGGAGGGTCGGACCGCTTCGACAACATCTATGTGCGCGACCTCACAGCCGGGACGACCCGGCTGGTCAGCATCCCGCCCGGTGGCGGCGAGTTCGACGTCGAGTCGAAGGACCCGTCGATGTCGGCGGACGGGCTCGTGGTCGGCTTCCACAACTTCAGGGGCGCGTTCGTCCGCGACATGCGGCCGACAGCCGACCTGGCAGTGTCCATGGTCGACGACCCAGACCCAGTGGTCGAGCGGAACCTGGTGACCTACACGGTCACCGTGGACAACCTCGGACCCGGGACCACCACGAACACGACGCTGGTCGACACGCTGCCCGCCGACCCGACGTTCGTCTCCGCGACGACCGACGACGGCACCTGTGTGCGCGACGCCAACGACAACAGCGGCGGCGTGCTGACCTGCGACCTGGGCACTCTCGCCACCGGGCAGCAGGCCACCGTCACGATCGTCCTCGAACCGAGGAGGGAAGGGACGATCGGCAACACCGCGACGGTCGACGCGGCGCAGGCCGACCCCGCCACGGCGAACAACAGCGCCGGGCAGACCACCACGGTCACGCCGCGGTAGCGCCTCAGGTCGTGCTGGGCTGTGGGAGCCGGCTGCTCCACCGCTGGACCTGCTCCCACAGCCACGGCGCGAGGTCGTCACCGAACGCGGTGTCCAGCCCGAGGTAGCGCAGCCCCACCAGGGCCGCCGCGACGACCGCGGCGAACAGGCCGACCGCGGACAGCGCACCGCCGGCGATGTTGGGTCCGCGGGTGGTGATCATGCCGGCGATCCCGCAGCAGGACGCGGCTACGGCGACCACGAGCGTGACGGCGAACAGCGCCGAGAACGGTGCGACGAGGAGAGCGACCACGCCGAGCAGGAACGTGAGCTCGGCTGCCACCGACATGTGCGCCTGCACGTCGGGCGAGTGCGACATGAGCTCGCGCAGCCCGACGTCGTCGGACGGATGACCGAACGTGGCCATGCCACCAGAGTAGGCCGCAGACCGGCCGATGACGACGACCGAACCGAAGCCTTATCCGTGGCCGGTCTGCCAGTCCTGCCACGGGGTCGGCGAGGAGCCGCGGGCCTGCCGCTCGACCTGCTCGCAGATCCAGCCGGTCATGTCGGCCAGCTCGCCCCGATGCAGCGGCCGGCCCGACGTGCCGGCGATGAAGCGTGCCGAGTTGAGGGTCTCGGCCAGGACGCTGAAGTCGTCGACGTGGTCACGCGGGACCTCGACCGCGACGTCGATCCCCGGCGCCGTAGGCGCCTTGTCCCCCTCGGGCAGCGGCACCTGGCGCGCGAGCAGCCCGACCGCGTTGCCGGCAGCCGCGTGCTTGCGCAGCACCTCGTCCCTCGGGGTCTTGAGCAGGTGGTCCAGCAGGTACTCCCGCAGCAGCGCCTCCGCATGGTGCTGCCAGGTGCGGTGCAGCTGCGCCGGCAGGTCGAGCAGCTCGACCGTGCAGGTGTCGGGCGCGGGCATCGTCGCGGCCGGTGCGTCGCTGATCTCGTCGCTGAGTTGGCCGTGCGGTGCGGCGTCGAGCTGGAACCACACGGTCTTGCCCCGGCCGCTGGCCATCACGCCCCACGCACTGGACAGCTCCTCGACCAGCAGCAGGCCCCGGCCGGTGTCGAC
>JALZDI010000312.1:1855-3186 GCA_030862655.1 Actinomycetota bacterium
GGGGCCTGCGGGTCCACCGGCGTCGGGGGCTGGGTGCTGCCGTCGCTGACCAGCACCAGCAGGCCGGCGTCGGCGGCCGAGACGGACAGCTCGACATGCGTGCCGGCGTGCAGCAGCGCGTTGGTGACCAGCTCGGTGACCAGCAGCTGGGCGGAGTCGCTGAGGTCGGTGCGCTCGGCCGCGACCAGCGCGTCCCGCACGAGCCGACGGGCCTGGCCGACGCTGGACGGGTGCAGCCGCAGCCGACGGCGCACCTCCGCGATCGCCGACGGGTCGGTCACGGCCATGCAAGGCCCCCTTCGCCCGCTGTAGCGGTGCCGAGAATGGGCGAAAACGTGTGCGGCCGCCGAGGCCCGGGGCCGCCGAGACGCCGCGAGTGTATAGACCGAGGGACAGCCGAGGCAATGACCCCGAACCCGGCATCGTGACCACTCGCTCACCCGGCGTGCTCCGGCTGGCCTCCTTCGACGGTCGGCGCTAAGTCTTGCCAGATCTCCCGCGCCGAGGCGGCACGCGGGCCTAACCTGCCCTGGTGAGCTCTTCGCCGGGTCGGTGAGCACGAGGGGGCAGTTTCGTATGTGCGGGATCGTGGGGTACGTCGGGGGGCAGCAGGCCGCGCCGGTGCTGCTCGAGGGCCTGGCCCGGTTGGAGTACCGCGGCTACGACTCGGCGGGGGTCGCCGTACTCGGGGCTGACGCGGTGCAGGTGCACAAGGCGGCCGGCCGGGTCCGGGCGCTGGAGTCGTCGCTGCCGGCGGCGCTGGCCGGCAGGGTCGGCATCGGGCACACCCGGTGGGCCACGCACGGCGTCCCCAACGACGAGAACGCGCACCCGCACGTCAGCGAGGACGGCCGGATCGCGGTCGTGCACAACGGGATCATCGACAACGCCGCGACGCTGCGCACCTGGCTGCAGGTCGAGGGCGTGGTGTTCGGCTCCGACACCGACACCGAGGTGATCGCGCACCTGGTCGCCCGGGTCGAGGCCGACACGCTGGAGGAGAAGGTGCTCACGGCGCTGGAGCAGGTGGAGGGCACCTACGGGCTCGCCGTACTCGACCTCGACCACCCGGACCGGATCGTGGTGGCGCGGTACGGCAGCCCGCTGATCCTCGGCATCGGCGACGGCGAGATGCACGTGGCCAGCGACGCGGCCGCGCTGGTGCGCTACACCCGGCGGATCGTGCACCTCGACGACGGCGAGCTGGCGACGGTGCAGGCCGACGGGTTCCACACGTTCACCGCGGACGCGCAGGCGACCCGCAAGCAGGCGGTCGAGGTGGAGTGGTCCGCGGAGGACTACGAGCAGGGCGACCACGACCACTTCATGAT
>JALZDI010000313.1 GCA_030862655.1 Actinomycetota bacterium
GCACACCGCCCAGCAG
This sequence comes from Actinomycetota bacterium, assembly GCA_030862655.1. The sequence continues at coordinate 17 of JALZDI010000313.1, forward strand.
CACGCGGGCGTCGTCGGAGAGCACCAGCTTGGCGTAGGTGCCCGCCGCGTTGTTGGCGTAGACGACCTCCAGCGCGCCCTCGGTGGTGCCGTGGGCGTCACCGAAGCTGGCCACGTCGACGCCGAGGAGCTTGAGCTTGGTCGACATGTCGGCACCGGGGAAGGTTCCCTCGCCCAGCTCCAGGAGCTGTTCGGCGACCCCCTCGGCCATGGCGTAGCCGGGAGCGACCAAGCCGTAGCAGCGGCCCTCGACCGCCGCGCACTCACCGATGGCCCACACCCCGTCGACGGTGGTGCGGCAGGCCTCGTCGACCAGGAAACCTCCGCGCTCGCCGCGCGCCGCCCCGGCGACCTCGGCGAGCTCGTCGCGGGGGCGAACCCCCGCTGAGAACACGACCAGGTCGGTGTCGATGACGGTGCCGTCGGCGAGCGAGACGCCGGTGACGTGCTCCTCGCCGTCGATCGACGCGGTGGCGGCTCCGGCGTGGACGGTCAGGCCCAGCTCCTCGACGAGACCGCGCAGCACCTGCCCGCCGCCCTCGTCGACCTGCAGCGGCATCAGCCTCGGGGCCATCTCCACCACGTGCGGGCGCATCCCCAGCAGCCGCAACGCGTTCGCCGCCTCCAGGCCCAGCAGGCCGCCGCCGATGACCACGCCGTCGCGGCCCTCGGTGGCCGCATCGCGGATCGCGTCCAGGTCCTCGATGGTGCGGTAGACGAACGTGCCGGGAAGTTCGTGACCGGGCACCGGCGGCACGAACGGCCTCGACCCGGTCGCCAGCACAAGCGCGTCGTAGGTCAACGACTCGCCGTCGGCCAGCGTCACCGCGCGGGCGCCGGTGTCGATACCGGTCACCGCGGTGTTCAGGCGCAGCTCGACCATCGGGTCGTCGACGAGGTCCTGGCCGGTCAGGCTGAGGTCCTCGGCGCTCTTGCCGTCCAGGTAGGACGACAGCGCCACCCGGTCGTAGGCGGGTCGGGGCTCCTCGCCGAGCACGACGATCCGCCAGGTGTTGGCCTCATCGCGTTCGCGGAGCGTGTCAACGAGCCGGTGGCCGACCATCCCGTGGCCGACGACGACGAGCGTGCGGGTCATGCCGCGCCCTCCCTCTCTGTTTCGATGCGATCCGCCAAGGAGCTGCACAGCCGGCCGACGTCGTCGACGCAGCCACCGCAGCCGGTGGTCGCCCGCGTTGCCCTGGCCAGCTCGGCGACCGTGCGGGCACCGGCGTGCCAGGCGCTGATCAGGGACTTCTTGGTGACGTTGTTGCAGCGGCACAGCACCGCGTCCTCGGGCAGCTCCACCGGTGCGCCCGGCACCGCGGGCGGGGTGCCCAGCAGCAGCGACAGCCGGTCGGCCGGCATCGGCAGGGCGCGGTCGTGCAGCTGGCCGATCGCGGCGATCGCGGCCGGGAAGCCCAGCAGGACCGCGCCGGAGATCCGCCCGGAGTGCAGCGCGAGCTTGGCGTAGCGGCCGCGCGCGGGGTCCGAGAGCGTGACGATCTCGGCATCGCCGGAGCTCAAGGCGCGCACCGATCCGACCGAGGCCAGGTCGATGCCGCGCGCCTTCAGCCGCGAGACCACCGGCGTCCCGCCGTAGGTGGCCTCGCGCCCGGTCAGGTGCGCGGCCAGCACCTCGGCCTGCTCCCACGCCGAGGCCACCAGACCGGGTGTGGTGCCGCGGTGCTCGGCGCAGTCGCCGATGGCGTGGACGTGCGGGTCGCTGGTGCGCAGCCGGTCATCGACGACCACGCCGCGGTTGACCGACACCCCGGCGCGTTGCGCGAGCGCCACCTCCGGCCACACCCCGGTGCAGGCCACGACCAGTTCGGCGGGCGCCTCGGAACCGTCGCCGAGCAGCAGCGTCCCGGATCGGTAGGAGGCGGCCTTCACACCGGTCCGGACGTCGACGCCGAGCGCGCGCAGTCGTTCGGCCAGCATCCGGCCGCCGGCCTCGTCGAGCTGGCGGTCCATCAGGTGCGGCTCGCGGTGCACCAGCGTCACCTGACGGCCGCGGGCCAGCAGCGCCCGCGCGGTCTCGACCCCGAGCACCCCGCCGCCGAGCACCGCGACCGGGCCCGCCGAGGCGTCCAGGCGAGCGCAGTCGGCGAGGGTGCGCAGCGCGGTGAGCCGGTCGGCGCCCAATCCGAGGATCTCGGGCACCAGCGGCCGGGAACCCGTGGCCAGCACCAGCGCGTCGTAGCCGAACTCGCGGCCGTCGGCGGTGCGCACCGAGCGCTGCGCGCGATCCACGTCGGTCACCGCCGCGCCCTGGTGCACCTCGGCGTCGAGATCCGGCAGGGTCACCGCGGCTGCCGGCAGCGAACCGTCGAGGACCGAGCCGAGCAGCACCCGGTTGTAAGCGCTGCGCTCCTCGGCACCGAGCACGGTGATCGGGCCGTCGTGGCCCAGCGCGCGCAGCCGCTCGACCAGCCGGTGGGAGGCAGGGCCGTTGCCGACCACGACCACCCGCCCGGCGACGCGGTTGAGGGTCAGCGCGGTGCTCATGGCGCCACCACCTCCCGGTGGGGTTCGATCCGCACCGCGCTGACCTTGAACTCCGGCATCCGGCTGCGCGGGTCCAGCGCGTCGCCGGTGAGCAGGTTGGCGCGCCCGTCGCCGGGGAAGTGGAACGGCAGGAACACCGTGTCGGTGCGCATCGTCGGCACCAGCCGCACCGCGGCGATCGTGCTGCCGCGCGACGAGGAGACCCTGGCCAACTCTCCTCCGGCGAGCCCGGCGCGAGCGGCGGTGTCGGGGTGGACCTCGACGAACACCTCGGGCGCGGCGTCGTTGAGCTCGGCGACCCGGCGGGTCTGCGCGCCGGACTGGTACTGCGCCAGCACCCGCCCGGTGGTGGCGGTCAGCGGGAACTCCTCCGCCGGGACGTCCCCGGCGTCGCGGTGCTCCACCGCTGCGAACCTCGCCCGGCCGTCGGCGTGGGCGAACCCGTCGAGGAACAGCCGCGGCGTGCCGGGGTGCTCGCCGTCCGGGCACGGCCAGTGCAGCGCCTCACCGGCGTCGAGACGCTGGTAGCTGATGCCGGAGTAGTCGGCCTTGCCACCGGCCGAAGCGCGGCGCAGCTCGTCGAAGACCTCGCGCGCGGTGGTGGGGTAGCGGTGGCCGGGCTCGCCCAGCCGGGTCGCGATGCCGTGCAGCACCTCCAGGT
>JALZDI010000314.1 GCA_030862655.1 Actinomycetota bacterium
CGGCGTCTCCGGTGCGGAGATCCTCGCCACGATCCTCGACTTCAGCCCCGAGCCCCGTGAGGTGGAGCCGCCGCCGGAGCCGTGGGACCCGGCCGAGCCGAGCCTGGCCGACGTCGCCGTGCGCACCGTCGCCGGCGTGGTGCGGCACCCGGTCACCCTGCTGCGCACGCTGCCCCGGTCGCTGCCGCACGTGCTCGACCTGCCGGGCGCGACGAACTTCCCGGGGGTGCGCACGGTCAACGACCTCGCCGGGCTGGCCGGCCGGCTCGTGGGCCTGACCGACGGCGCCCCGGGCCGCGACCTGCGCACGCCGCGGACCCCGCTGAACCGCACCATCACCGCGCACCGCCGGTTCTCGTTCGGGTCGCTGCCGCTGGACGAGATCAAGGCGGTCAAGAACGCCTTCGGCATGACCCTCAACGACGTCGTGATGACGCTGACCACCACCGCGCTGCGGCGGTGGATGCTCGACCACGACGGGCTGCCGAACGTCCCCATCGTGGTCGCGGTGCCGGTCTCGATCCGCACCGACGACGGCGCGGAGGGCAACCAGGTCTCGGTGATGCTGGCCGAGATGCCCACCCACCTGGCCGACCCCCGGGCCCGGCTCGACTTCGTGCGGGAGTCGATGAACGAGGCGAAGCGGCAGTTCGAGGCGGTGCCGGCCACGATCCTGCAGGACCTGAGCGCCGTACTCCCGACCGCGCTGAGCGGGCTGTCGTCGCGGGCACTGTTCCGTCTGCTCACCGTGCCGGGGCTGCCGTTCAACCTGTTCGTCTCCAACGTGCCCGGCCCACAGATGCCGCTCTACGTGTCCGGCGCCCGGGTGCTCGGCATCTACCCCGTCTCCGCGGTCACCGACCTGACCGGGGCGCTCAACATCACGCTGTTCAGCTACGACGGGGCGCTGGACTTCGGGCTGATCGCCGCCCGCGAGGTGGTGCCCGACGTGTGGAACCTCATCGACTACCTGCGCGAGGCGCTCGACGAGCTTCTGGAGCTGGACGAGGTCGAGGCGTAGCCGGCGGGCCGCCCGCGCGCTCGGCGGTGCGGCTGATGCCGTGCACGAACAGCGGGTGCAGCGCCAGCGGCAGGTCGTGGCCCATGCCCGGCACCAGCTCGAGCTCGGCCCCGGGGATCGCCGCCGCCGTGGCGCGACCGCCGGAGGGGTGCACCATCTTGTCGGCCGTGCCGTGCATGACCAGCACCGGCATCCGCAGCCGGCGCAGCTCGCGGGTACGGTCGGGCTGGGTGAGTACGGCGAGCATCTGCCGCAGGCTGCCCGTCGGGCTGATGCCGCGGTCCCAGGTGTCCCCGGCCCGCCGGGCCTTCTCCTCCGGGTCCTCGGGGTAGCCGGGGGAGCCGATCGCGTCCCAGACACGCGCGGACTGGCGGATGTAGGCGTCGCGGCTGTGCACGTTGCGGCCGAGCAGCATCGGCAGCAGCCTGGGGTGCTGCCAGCCGACCGTGCGGCGCCCGGTCGAGGACATGATCGACACCAGCGAGCGCACCCGCTCGGGGTGGGCGATGGCCATCGTCTGCGCGATCATGCCACCCATCGAGACGCCGGTGACGTGCGCGGAGGCGATGCCGAGGTGGTCGAGCAGGCCGAAGGCGTCGTCGGCCATGTCGGCCATCGTGTAGGCGCCCGGGACCGGCCGGCCGAGGAAGGCGCGCATCACCTGCCGCCGGTGCACCCACTGCTCCTTGACCTGGGTGGACCAGCCGACGTCGCGGTTGTCGTAGCGGATGACGTGGAACCCGGCGTCGACCAGGTCGGCGCACAGCTCGTCGTGCCACCAGATCGAGGGGCCGCCCAGCCCCATCACCAGCAGCAGCGGTTCGGCCGAGCCCGGCCCGAACGTGCAGTAGGCGATCTCGATGCCGCTGGGCAGCGTGGCGGTGCCCTCCGAGCCGGAGGAGCCTTCGGGGCGGAGCGGGCCGTCAGTCATCGAAGCCTTCAGTCATCGGATTCTCCTGCGCACAGCGGGGCTACCCGGGAGTATACGAAGGTGTAACGACACACCGAACCGGGTATTTGCCGTCAGCAATGACACAACTACCGTCAGGAGCGAGATGAACCCGCTGGCGGAATACCTCAGTCCGGCCGGTTTTGCCGGGCCCAGCGGACTGCGCTCGCTTGCGGCGGAGGCTCGCGTGGTATGCGAGGCGAGCCATCTGGCCCGCTGCCGTGCACCACGAGCTCATCAAGGCATCGGCAACAACCACCCTGTTCTCCTCGTCCCCGGCTTCCTGGCCGGGGATGTCACGCTCTGGGCGATGTCGGGGCAGCTGCGCGCCGCCGGCTACCGCACCTACCGCTCCCGGATGCACGCCAACGTGCGCTGTACGCAGGCCACCGGCGAGGCGCTGGAGCAGCGCCTCGAGGCGATCGTGCGCAAGGCCGGGCGTCCCGCCGCGGTGGTCGGTCACAGCCTCGGTGGACTGCTCGCCAAGGGCCTGGCGCACCGCCGTCCCGACCTGGTGGCCGGCATCGTCACGATGGGCAGCCCGCTGCTGGCGCCGGGCGCCGTGCACCCGGTGCTGGCCTTCGACCTGATGCTGCTCAACCGGCTGCAGCGGTGGGGCTTCGCCGACCTGATGGGTGCCGACTGCACCAGCGGCGACTGTGCCCGCACCAGCTGGCGGGAGCTGACCGCGCCCACGCAGGAGGGCTTCGAGTTCACCTCGATCTACTCCCGGCGCGACGGCATCGTCGACTGGCGCGCGTGCCTGGACCCCGACGCCACCCACGTCGAGGTCGACTGCAGCCACGTCGGCATGGCCGTCGACCGCACCGCGCTCGGTCACGTGCTCGCCGGGCTCGGGCGCATCACCGCCGCGGCGCGAAGGCGTCGGCGGGGAGCTCGTCCCGCACGGGTGGGTCGGCGCCGCGTCGCGAGCATGTGAGCGCGGCGACCTTCGCCGCCACCGCGCCGACCTGCTCGAGGTCCGCGGATTCCAGCCGCTGCAGGGATGTGACGTCGAGTCGGGCACCCAGGAACAGCGCCGCGAGCAGCCCGCCCATGCACGCGTCACCGGCGCCGACGGTGTCGACGACGTCCACCGGAACCGCGGGCACGTCGACCCGGTGCTCCCGGGTCGCGAGCCGCAGGCCCTGCTGCCCCCGGGTCAGCACCGCCAGCAGCGTGTGCTCGCCCCCCAGCAGGTCGTCGATCACCG
>JALZDI010000315.1 GCA_030862655.1 Actinomycetota bacterium
GTCGGTGTCCGCACCCGTGAGTCCGGCGCGGTCCACCGGGCCGACGCGGTCGTCGTCGCCGCGGGCCACGGGACGGCCCGCGTGGGCGGCGTCCCGGCCTGGCTACGCGGCGCGGTTCGCCCGGTGAAGGGCCAGATCCTGCGGCTGCACGGCCGCGAGCCGCTGCTGACGCACACCGTGCGGGCCCGCGTCCGCGGCGACTCCGTGTACGCCGTACCGCGCGCCGACGGCGAGATCGTGCTCGGTGCGACCAGCGAGGAGCAGGACGACGTGCGTGTCACCGCCGACGGCGTGTTCGAGATCCTGCGCCGCGGCATCACGGTCGTACCCGGTATCCGCGAGTGCGACCTGGTCGAGGCGACCGCCCGCGCCCGCCCCGGCACCGCCGACAACGGGCCGCTGATCGGCCACGCGGGCGCGCCGAACCTGCTGGCGGCCACCGGCCACTACCGCGGCGGCGTGCTGCTGGCCCCGCTGACCGCGGAGGCCATCGCCGCGCTGCTGCACGACGGTGCGGTGCCCGCGACCGTGCGCCCGTTCGCCCCGACCCGCTTCGCCCCCACGTCCGCACCCCCTCGGGCCGAGATCGGCCGAACACCTGAGAACACGGAGGCCCGCCCATGACCATCCGCGTCAACGGCGAGGAGCACGACCTGACCCCGAGCCGCAGCGTCGACGCGCTGCTGGCAACGCTCGACCTCCCCCGCGGCGACGTCGCGGTCGCGGTCGACGGGACCGTCGTCCCGCGCTCGCAGTGGGGTGCCACCACCGTGCCGGACGGGTCGTCGGTCGAGGTCGTGACCGCCATGCAGGGAGGCTGACCATGCCCGTGTCGCCCGAACCACTGAAGCTCGCCGACGCGGCGCTGGGCTCACGGCTGTTCCTCGGCACCGGAGGCGCGCCGAGCCTGGCCGTCCTCGGCGCGTGCATCGAGGCGTCCGGCACCGAGCTGGTCACCGTGTCGATGCGGCGCGTCGACCCGTCGGCCCGGTCCTCGGTCCTGGAGGTGGTGCGCGACCACGGCGCCCGCGTCCTGCCCAACACCGCCGGCTGCTACACCGCCCGCGACGCGGTGCTCACCGCGCGACTGGCGCGTGAGGCCCTCGGCACCGACTGGGTCAAGCTGGAGGTCGTCGCCGACCCGGACACGCTGCTGCCGGACACCGTGGAGCTGCTGGACGCCGCCGAGCAGCTGGTCGACGACGGCTTCCACGTGCTGCCCTACACCAACGAGGACCTGGTCACCGCCCGCCGGCTCGCCGACCTCGGCTGCGCGACCGTGATGCCGCTGGGGTCGCCGATCGGCAGCGGCCTCGGCATCCGCAACCCGCACGCGATCGAGGCGATCTGCGCCACCGTGGACGTCCCCGTGGTGCTCGACGCCGGCATCGGCACGGCCTCGGACGCGGCGGTGGCGATGGAGCTGGGCTGCGCGGCGGTGCTGGCGGCGACCTCGGTGACCCGCGCCGACGACCCCGTGGCGATGGCCGGCGCCCTGCGGCACGCGGTCGAGGCCGGTTGGCTGGCCCGCCGGGCCGGCCGGATCCCGCGCCGCGGCTCCGCGCTGGCGTCCTCACCCACGCAGGGACTGATCGGGTCATGACCACGCCGTCGACCGTCGCCCGGCAGGCTCGGCTGCCCCCGCTGCTGCTGCTCACGGACCGCTCGCAGCTGCCGACGTCCCGCCGCCTCACCGATGTGGTCGCCGCCTGTGTCGGCGCCGGCCTGCGTGCGGTCGTGGTCCGCGAGCGCGACCTCGAGGACCGCGAGCGGGCCGACCTCGTGCACGACCTGGAGGCGGTGCTGGCCCCCGTCGGCGGCCTGCTGCTGGTGGGCGCTCCGGAGCTCGGCCGTCCCGACGGCGTGCATCTGCGCCGCGCCGACGCCCCGCCCCGGGCACGCCCGTGGCTGCTGGGCCGCAGCTGCCACGACGCCGGGGACCTGCACCGGGCGGCACGCGAGCGGTGCGACTACGTGACGCTGTCCCCGGTCGCGGAGTCGCCGTCCAAGCCCGGGTACGGCCCGCCGCTCGGCGCCGCCGGACTCACAGCGCTGGCCCGTCGCACCCCTGCCCTCGCCTCCCCCTCTCGTGAGGCGCCAAATTTCCCGGTGACCGGACCCGGAAATTTGGCGCGTCACGCGGGGGGTGGCCGGTCTCGGGTGACCGGACCCGGAAATTTGGCGCGTCACGCGGGGGGTGGGGGGTCGCGGGAGGCGGGGGCCCTCCCGGCGGTGTACGCCCTCGGCGGTGTCACGCCCGGCAACGCGGCGCAGTGGCTGGACGCCGGCGCCGAAGGCGTGGCGGTGATGGGCGCGGTGATGCGCGCCGACGACCCCGCCGCCGTGGTCGCGGACCTGCTTCGCGCCGTCGACCGCGACCCGCGTGTGACCCCCGACCCCGTTCGACGTGGCGGGGCCGGCACGCGACCGGAGACCACCCGACCCGCCCCTCGCGTGTCACCCCACGACCCATGCGTCGGAGGCCGGACGACACGCGACGGGAACGCAGCAGCGCACGACAACCGAGGAGGAGCATGACCGTCCATCCCGCCCACCGCACCGTCCACGAGGCCGGCTCGCGGCCGGACATCAGGGTGCCGTTCACCGAGGTCACCCTCGAGGACTCACCTGGCACGCACGGGAGCGAGCCGAACCCGCCGTTCCGCCGCTACCACACCGCGGGACCGGGCAGCGACCCGCACACCGGGCTGCCGCCGCTGCGCGCTGCATGGGTCGCCGAGCGTGGCGACGTCGAGGAGTACGCCGGGCGCGTCCGCGACCTCACTGCAGGGCTCTGCTCGCTCGGCGTGGCCAAGGGCGACCCGGTCGCACTCATGCTGGTGAACCGCCCCGAGTTCCATCTGGTCGACGCCGCCGCGCTGCATGCCGGGGGCGGCGTCATCGTCAACATCGACTATCCGCTGGGCCTGGCGGCGTACAACATCCTGCGCGAGATCGCGATCGACGTCAGCGACCTGCGCGGCGTCTACGTGCTCGGCAAGGCGGCGACGCTGAACGCCGACGTGGGCGACGTGATGATCTCCTCCGTCATCCACGACGAGCACTCGGGCTCCACGTACTGGCTCGACAACGCGTTTTCCGTCGACGACATCGCGCCGTACCTGATGTTCGGCTCCGGCCTGGACAACCAGCGCGCGGTGACGGTG
>JALZDI010000316.1 GCA_030862655.1 Actinomycetota bacterium
GTGTCGCCGCGCCGCGGGTCGATGCCCAGGGCGGCGGCGATCTGGTCCTCGACGGTGCGGGGTGGCACGCCGCTGGAGGCCTGGGTGTCCATGACGATGCCGACGTGCAGGCTGCGGACGCCGCCCGGCGCGGCCTCGCGGTGCTCGACCGTCTTGTTGACCAGGTTGTCGGCGGTGCGGGTGGTGTTCCGGTAGGACTGCGCGTCGCCGGCACCGCCCGCGGCGTTCGGGTCCAGCGCGCCGTCGGGACCGACGACGCCGCCGGCCCCCGCCGCGCCGGGAGCGGTGTAGGCCTCCGTGCTCTCGGTCTCCGATGCCGCCGGCAGCTCGGGGTCGGCGAAGTAGCGGGTCGACTGGGTGACTGTCTTGTCGAAGTTGAGGTCCGCGGTCACCTCGACCACCGAGTTGCCCGGGCCGAGGACCCGGTCGAGCATCTGCTGGACCGAGGTGGTCATGCGTTCCTCGAACGACTCGGCCTGCTGACCCTGGGTGTCCGCAGCGGCGCCGAAGGAGTCGCCGGGTGCGGACAGCACCTGGCCGGTCGAGTCCGCGACCGTGACCTGGTCGGGGTCGAGGCCCTCGATGCTGGACGACACCAGGTGGACGACCGCCTGCACCTGCTCGGGTTCCATCGTGGTGCCCGGCCCGGTCGAGACCAGGACCGACGCGGTGGCCGGCTCCTGCTCGTCGACGAAGACCTCCTCCTGCGGCATCGCCAGATGCACCACGGCGGTGTCGACGCCGTCGAGGGCCTCGATGGTGTCGGCGAGCTCGCCCTCCATCGCGCGCTTGAAGTTGGTCTCCTCCTGGAACTGCGATGTGGACAGCTCCTGGCCGTCGAGCAGCGCGTACCCGCTGGAGTCGTCGGCGGGAAGTCCCTCGCCGCTGAGCCGGATGCGGGCGTCGTACACGACCTCGTTGGGCACCAGGACGGTCGCGCCGCCGTCGGCGAGCTCGTACGGCGTACCCTCCGCCTCGAGCTGGTCGACGATCGCCGACGCGTCCGCCGGGGCGAGGCTGTTGAACAGCGGCACGTACGACGGAGCCGACGCCCACTGGAACGTCAGGAACGCGGCCAGCAGCAGTGCGGCAGCGCCGATGACGGCGGTGACCTTCTGGCCGATCGTGAAGGACGCGAAGGTGCGCTGCAGGCGGGTGAGGGCACCCGTGACCTGGTTTCTCATCAGATCGACATCCGCATGATCTCGGTGAACGCCTCAAGCGCCTTGTTGCGCACGGCGGTGGTGAGCTGGGTGGTGACCGCGGCCTCGGTGGCCGCGATCGTGTAGTCGTGCAGGTTCTCCAGGTTGCCGGTGGCCGCCTGCACGGCCAGGCCGTCGGCGCGGTCGTGCACCGACTGCAGCCGTTCCAGGCCGCCGGCGAGCACGTCGGCGAAGTTCGGACCCGAGGGGCCGCCGACACCGGCCGCGCCCGCGGTGCCGGCGACGGACTCGGCGGCCCCGGCAGACTCGGTGCGTGTCGGGGCGACGGTCGGCGGCAGGTACGGCGTGAAGCCGCCCGGCTCGATCGCAGGAATGCTCATGCCGACCTGCCGATGGACAGGGCGCTGTTGTAGGTCTCCTGGGCGTTCTTGACGACCTGCACCTGTGCCTGGAAGCCGCGCTGGGCCATGATCAGCTGGCCCATCTGGCTGCCCATGTCGATGTCGGGGCGGCGCACGTAGCCGTTCTCGTCGGCCAGCGGGTCCTCGGGTGCGTGCACAAGACGGCCCTCGGGGTCGCCCAGCGCCGTACCGGCGACCTGGACGCCTCCGCCAGGGTTGGCGGACGCCATCACGTACTGGGCCTGGAAGGCGGGGCCGTCGGTCGGCCGGCTGGTGTTGACGTTGGCGATGTTGTGCGACAGCGAGTCCAGCCACGTCTGGTGCATGGACAGGCCGCTGCCGGCGATGCCGAGAAGGTCGAAGGCGCTCATCACATGTTCCCGATCGCGGTCTTGACCAGGGAGTAGCGGTCGTCGACCGCCCGGGTCATCAGCTGGTACTGGAAGACGGAGCGGATCGCGGTCATGGTCTCGGTCTGCAGGTCGACGTTGTTGCCGTCGGGGCCGACCGGGGTGGTGGCCAGGCCGGTGGCCGGGGTCACGGCGGCGCCGCCGGCGAGGGTGCCGTCACTCAGCGCGGCGCGCAGCGAGCTCTCGAAGTCGACGGTGGCAGCGCGGAAGCCGGGGGTGTCGATGTTGGAGATGTTGTCGGCGGTGACGCGCTGCCGCAGGGACAGCCCGTCCAGCGCGGTGCGCAGTGTCGACGCCACGACATCGGTCCCAATGATGGGCGCAGTGATGGGCACGGCCGGCCTCCGGGGAATGCATCAGCTTCGGCGCCGGTCCATCGGCAGGTTGAGCGATCCGTGCTCGCAGGTCTTGTCGGCACCGCGCGGGCAAACCTGAGAAATATCCGGGTCTGGGGGCCGGGGCCTCAGGCGGTGACGTCGAGGTACACCGGGACGTCGGCGGTGTAGGTGTCGGCGACCTTGTTGGTGAGCGCTACCTGGCGTCGGGTCGCGGCCGCGGCCAGCGCGATGTCGCGGGCGGCGGCCAGCTGCCGCTCGTGCAGCAGCCGGGCGCGGGGCAGCAGGTCGTCCGGCATGGGCGCACGCAGGGTGGGTGGCTGCCACGGTTGCGGCGGTATCGGCGTCGCGGAGACGAGAAGCTGCTCGGCCAGCTCGACGTCCATCTCGAGCTGGTCGAGCGCGGCCTCCCACTCCGCACGGAACGACACCACGTCCATGGCCGCGGAGTCCTAGGCCGTCGCCGGCAGGCCGGCGGCCTCGTGCCAGGCCTGCACCAGCGACTCGATGACCGGCAGGCACTCGACCGTGATCGAGGGGTCGCGCTGGACGTTCGCCCGTACCAGCTGCGTGAGCAGCCAGTCGTACAGGGACGCCAGGCCGGGGCCGCCCTCCCAGTCGTCCACCCGCAGCGTCGCGCGCAGCTCGGCGACGATGTCCTGGGCGTGGATCAGGTGCGGATAGGCGGCCGCGTGGTCAGCGGCCCGCTGCGCGCCCAGCCCGCGCTGCACGTCGAGCAGCAGCCGGTCGTAGAGCATCACCAGCAGCCGCTGCGGGTTCGCCGTGGAGACGGAGTTGTTCATGTACGCCGAGCGCACGTTGGGGTTCATCGCGGTTCTCTCC
>JALZDI010000317.1 GCA_030862655.1 Actinomycetota bacterium
GCGCCGGCCCGGCGCCCGCCCCGCAGCCTCAGGCCGAGTCGGAGGCCCGCCCGCGCCGGGCCGCCAGCGGCCGGGTGCGCCACGACGAGAAGATGACCGTCTACGTCACCGCCGACGAGCTGCTGGAGATCGAGCACGCACGCCTGGTGCTGCGCCGCACCGTCGGCTCGGCGGTCGACCGCGGACGGCTGGTGCGCGCCGCCGTCGCGATGGCGCTCGCCGACCTCGACGAGCACGGCGACGACAGCGAGCTGGTGCGCCGGCTGAGCGAGTCGTGAGCACCCGGTGACCACCGCCGTCGCCACCGAGCCCGTCAGCCCCGGTGAGATCGACACGCCGAGGTTCGCCGTACGCCTGGACAACTTCGAGGGCCCGTTCGACCTGCTGCTGGGGCTGATCGCCAAGCACAAGCTCGACATCACCGAGGTGGCGCTGTCGAGGGTCACCGACGAGTTCATCGACTACATCAAGGCCAAGGGCCCGCAGTGGGACCTCGAGCAGACCACCGAGTTCCTGGTGGTGGCCTCCACCCTGCTGGACCTGAAGGCGTCGCGCCTGCTGCCGCAGACCGAGGTCGAGGACGAGGACGACCTCGCGCTGCTCGAGGCCCGCGACCTGCTGTTCGCGCGGCTGCTGCAGTACCGCGCCTACAAGCAGGTGGCGGCGATGATCTCGCAGCGGATGGCGCAGGAGGCGCGGCGGGTGCCGCGCACGGTCGGCCTGGAGGAGCGGTACGCCGGGCTGCTGCCCGAGGTGCTCATCGGCCTGGGGGTCGACGAGCTCGCCGCGCTCGCGGCCAAGGCGCTGACGCCCAGACCCGAGCCGACGCTGGGGCTCACGCACCTGCACGCGCCGAAGGTGAGCGTGCGCGAGCAGGCGGCGCTGGTGGTGAGCCGGCTGCGCCGCGAGCGGTCGACCACGTTCCGAGCGCTGGCCTCCGACGCGCCGGACACGCTGACCACGGTGGCGCGCTTCCTGGCGCTGCTGGAGCTGTTCGGCCAGGGCGCGGTGATGTTCGAGCAGCTCTCGCCGCTCGCGGAGCTGCACGTACGCTGGACCGGCACCGACGACGGCGAGATCGAGGTCGGCGACGAGTTCGAGGGCACGCCGCCCGGCACGGACGAGCCGCAGCCGGAGCCGGAGCCGGAAGGATCGCAGCCCGGGGACGGGGAGGAGGCCGGATGAGCGACGCAACCACTGCCACCGACGACACCCACGACACCCACGACACCGACGACACCGAGATCGCGGTGGCCGGGCTGCAGCCGGCGCTGGAGGCCGTGCTGATGGTCGCCGACACCCCCCTCGACCACGTCACGCTCGCGCAGGCGGTCGACCGGCCGCCGCAGCAGGTCGCCGAGGCGCTGACGCGACTGTCGCAGGAGTACACCGAACAGGGCCGAGGCTTCGACCTGCGCGAGGTCGGCGGCGGCTGGCGCTTCTACACCCGCGAGGAGCTCGCGCCGGTGGTGGAGCGGTTCGTGCTCGACGGGCAGCAGGCCAGGCTGACACAGGCCGCGCTGGAGACGCTGGCGGTGGTCGCCTACCGCCAGCCGGTGAGCCGTGCCCGGGTGTCCGCGATCCGCGGGGTCAACGTCGACGGCGTCATGCGCACGCTGGTGACCCGGGGCTTGGTGGAGGAGGCCGGCCACGACGCCGAGACCGGCGCCGTGCTCTACCGCACCACGTCGTACTTCCTGGAGCGGATGGGTCTCAGCGGGCTGGACCAGCTGCCCGACCTGGCGCCGCTGCTGCCGGAGATGGCCGACGTCGAGCAGGACCTGGACGGGTCGCCGGAACGGGTCGCGACACCGGCCGCTCCCGCACCGGAGGAGCAGACCGCGCCGGGATGAGCCACAGTGACAGCGGCGAACGCCTGCAGAAGGTGCTGGCCGCATCGGGGATCGCCAGCCGGCGGGCCTGCGAGGAGCTGATGAGCGCGGGCCGGGTCGAGGTCGACGGCGAGGTGGTGACCCGCCTCGGCACCCGTGTCGACCCGGACCGGTCGGTGATCCGCGTCGACGGCAGGCGCATCCCGTCGGCGTCGGCCCAGGTCTACCTGGTGCTGAACAAGCCGCGCGGTGTGGTCAGCACGATGTCCGACCCGCAGGGCAGGCCCACGCTGGCCGAGCACGTCGCCGACCGTCCCGAGCGGCTGTTCCACGTGGGCCGGCTCGACACCGAGACCGAGGGCCTGATCCTGCTCACCAACGACGGCGAGTTCGCACACCGGCTGGCGCACCCGTCGTACGGCGTGCTCAAGACCTACGTCGCCCAGGTGGCCGGCCCGGTCCCCGGCACGCTCGGCCGCGACCTGGCCGCGGGCGTGGTGCTCGACGACGGCCCGGTGCGCGTGGACGGGTTCCGGGTACTGGAGCGAACCGGTCGCAGGGCGCTGGTGGAGGTCGTGCTGCACGAGGGCCGCAAGCACATCGTGCGCCGCCTGCTGGCCCACGTCGGGCACCCGGTGCAGCGGCTGGCCCGCACCGGCATCGGCCCGGTGCGGCTCGGGGCGCTGCGGCCCGGACAGCACCGCGAGCTGACCGTCGAGGAGCTGGGCACGCTACTGGACGCCGTGGAGATGTGACCCCGGTCGCCGTCTAGGGTTTGCGGGTGGATCCGACGACAACGGGTGGGAGGACGGCGTGAGCGTGCGGGCGGTGCGCGGGGCGACCCAGCTCGACCGTGACGAGGCCGAGCACATGCACGAGCGTGTCGCCGAGCTGGTGCGGCTCATCCTCGAGTGCAACCGGCTCGTCGACGACGACCTGATCAGCATCTGGTTCACCACGACCGGCGACCTGCACTCCGACTACCCGGCCTACGCCGCGCGGCAGATGGGCTTCACCGACGTGCCGCTGATGTGCACCCAGGAGATGGACGTCGAGGGCGGCATGCCCCGGGTGGTGCGGGTGATGGCGCACGTAGAGACCGGCCTGTCGCGGGCCGAGGTCACCCACGTCTACCTGCACGGCGCGGCGGCGCTTCGACGCGACCTGAACCACGTGCGCGCGGTGCCCGACGACCCGGCGGACGGATGAGCGAGCCGGAGGGGACCGACGGGCCCGTGCTCGTCGTCGGCTGCGGTCTGATGGGCACGTCGGTGGGCCTGGCGCTGCGCCGCAGGGGCGTCGCCGTGCACCTGCAGGAC
>JALZDI010000318.1 GCA_030862655.1 Actinomycetota bacterium
GCGCCCAGGTCACCGGAGTCGGCGGCCGCGTTGGCCGCGGAGATGCGGAACGACCCGACGGCGGTACCGAAGGCGAAGATGCCGAACAGCAGGCCGACGTCGCCCAGCACGGTCATCACGAACGCCTTCACCGCACCCGCCCGCGCCTCCGAGCGCTCCCAGTGGTGGCCGATGAGGAAGTAGGAGCAGGCGCCCATCACCTCCCAGCCGACCAGCAGCACGAACCAGTCGTCGGCCAGCACCACCGCGGTCATCGCGGCGGTGAACAGCAGTACGAGAAAGGCATAGGTCGGGTAGCGCGGGTCGTCACGCAGGTAGCTCACCGAGTAGACGAGTACGGCGAGCGCCACGCTGGTCGCCAGCAGCACCATCAGCGCCGCCAGCCCGTCGACCGACAGCGTCAGCGTGATCGGCGCGGCCCCGGTGGGCAGCGTCGCGTAGGTGACGGCCTCGGCACGGGCGGCGCCCAGCGACGGCACCGCCACCAGCAGCCCGAGCACCCAGGTGAGTGCCCCGACCGCGCACGACAGTGCCGCCGCGAGACGGCGCGGCGCCGCGAGCACCGCGCAGCCGCCCAGCAGCGGCAGCGCCACCGCCCACAGCGGGCTCACCGGCCACCCGCCACGGTCGGCCCCACGGCCTCGTGCTCGACTACCCCGTGCTCGCGGGCCAGCGCCTCGTCGCAGGCGTCGCTGTCGGCCAGCTCGCGGAGCCGGTCGGCGTCGATGTGGCCGTGCGAGCGGAACACCGCCAGCACGATCGCCAGCCCCAGTCCGATCTCGGCCGCGGCGACCGCGATCACGAACAGCGTCAGCACCTGGCCGCTGTGCACCACGTCGCGCAGGTGGGCGTCGAAGGCGACCAGGTTGAGGTTGACGGCGTTGAGCATCAGCTCGACGCCCATCAGCATTAGCACCGCGTTACGCCGGGCGAGGACGGCGTACGTGCCGATGGCGAACAGCAGCGCGGCCACGACCAGCGGGAACAGCAGCGGCATCAGCGGCGCTCTCCCTCGCCGTCGCGCATCGGCCGGGAGAGCGCGATCGCGCCGACCAGGGCCGCGAGCAACAGCACGCTGAGAACCTCGAACGGCAGCACCCAGAACCGGAAGATCGCCTCCCCGGTGTTGCTGGCCGAGCCCACCAGGGTGTCCTGCAGCGAGAGCCTCGCCGCGCCGAAGCCCGCCACCACCGTGGTCACGAGGACGGCGGCCACCGCGACCGCCACCACGGCCGCGGCCACCCGGTTTCCGGTGGTCTCCAGCTGCGGGCCGGTCGGCGCCCGGGTCAGCATCAGCGCGAACAGCAGCAGCACCACCACGGCGCCGACGTAGATGAGCACCTGCACCCAGGCGACGAACTCTGCGGCCAGCAGCAGGTAGCAGCCGGCGAGCGCACCGAGCGTGACCACCAGCCACAGCGCGGAGTGCACCAGCCGCGAGGTGGTCACGACGAGCAGGGCCGACCCGACGGCGACGGCCCCGAGCAGCAGGAACAGCACCCCGACCGCGCTCACGAACCGACGTCCCCGGTCTCGTCCTCCCGCTTCTCGGCGGCCTGCGACGCGGCCTTCTCCGCCGTGCGCCGGGCGGCGCTGACCTCCTTGGGCTCGTCGGCGCCCGGGTCCAGCGCGGGCGGGGCGGGCACGGTCCACATCCACTCGCGCAGCCGGTCCCGGTCGTGGGTGAGGTCGCGGATGTCGAACTCGGCGTACTCGAACTCGGGGGTCCAGAAGAGCGCGTCGAACGGGCACACGTCGATGCAGATCGAGCAGTACATGCACAGCGAGAAGTCGATGTCGAACTGGTCGAGCACGTTGCGGCTGCGCTCGCGGCCGCCCTCCTCGACCGGCGGCACCGTCTCCTTGTGGGAGTCGATGTAGATGCACCAGGCCGGGCACTCGCGTGCGCACAGCATGCACACCGTGCAGTTCTCCTCGAACAGCGCGATCACCCCGCGCGTGCGCGGCGGCAGCTCCGGCATCGCGTCGGGGTACTGCGCCGTCGACGCACGCCGGGTCATGTTCTGCCAGGTGACGCGCAGCCCCTGCAGCAGCCCGCTGCCCCATGCACTCATGCCACCATCACCGCCCCCACCGACGTGATCGCGAGCTGGGCCAGCGCGAGCGGCACCAGCACCTTCCAGGCCAGCTTCTGCAGCTGGTCCTCCCGCATCCGCGGCAGGGCGACCCGCGCCCAGATCACTGCGAACGCCACCAGCGCGGCCTTGAGCAGCGTCCACAGCCCGCCGAGCTGGTCGCTGAACGGGCCGTTCCAGCCGCCGAGGAACAGCACCGCGGTCAGCAGCGAGAGGACGACGATGCCGGCGTACTCGGCGAGGATGAACAGCGCGAACCGCAGCCCGCTGTACTCGGTGAACGGGCCGAACACCAGCTCGGAGTCGGCCACCGGCATGTCGAACGGCGGCCGCTGCAGCTCGGCGAGCCCGGCGACGAAGAACACCACCAGCCCGGGCAGCTGCCACAGCAGCCACCAGGGCTGCCACGCCTCGACGATCCCGGTCAGCGACAGGGTCGCGGCGGCCATCGCCGGGCTGACCGCGGCCAGCACGAACGGCAGCTCGTAGCCCATCAGCTGCGCGGCGACCCGCAGGCCGCCGATCAGGCTGAACTTGTTGGCGCTGGCCCAGCCACCCATCAGCGAGCCGAGCACGCCGACGCTCATGACCGCGAGCACGAAGAACAGGCCGAGGTCGAGGTCCTGACCCACCAGCCCAGGCCCGATGGGGATCGCCACCATCGCCACCAGATAGGGCAGCAGCGCCACTGCGGGGGCGAGCCGGTACACGGTGCGGTCGGCGGCCGCCGGGGTGACGTCCTCCTTCTGCACGAACTTCACCCCGTCGGCGACCAGCTGCGCCCAGCCGTGGAAGGCTCCCGCGTACATCGGTCCGACCCGGCTCTGCATGTGCGCCATCGCCTTGTGCTCGGTCTGCCCGACCAGTAGCGGCAGCACCAGGAACGCGCCCACCACCAGCAGCAGGCGCAGCGTGACCTCGAGCCACTCAGCCATCGGAGCCCCCCTGACCGGGCTCGTCGGCCTGCGGCGGCTCCGCCTGCTTGCGCGCGGGCCGCTCGCGGGGGCTACGGCGGGGGCGGCCGGCGCCGGGCTGGGCGTGCACCAGCGGGTAG
>JALZDI010000319.1 GCA_030862655.1 Actinomycetota bacterium
CGCTCAGCCGAGGGCGACGAGGGTGACCGCAGCCCCGGCCATCGCGAGGCCGACGGCCTGGCCGCGGTGGATGTGCTCGCGCAGCACGAGCACGGCGAGCAGCACGGTGAACGCCGGATACAGCGACGACAGCACCGAGGCGATCGTCAGCAGACCCGACTGGGTGGCGAGCTGGAACAGCACCGTGGCCGCCGCCGCGATCACCCCCACCAGCACGCCCGACGCGGCGCTGCGTTCGCGCGGCAACCAGGCCTGCCGCAGGACGACGGCCAGCCCGATGACCACGAACACCGACGCGGCCATCCCGATCCCCGCCGGAACGAGCCCGGCCCCGTCGGGCACCTGGCCCAGTGCGACGAACAGGGACCCGAAGCCCAGCCCGGCCAGGATCCCGTCGCCGACGCCGGTGCCGCCACCGGTGATGTGCTCGCCGGTGACGCTCTCGTCGCCCTCGCCCGCGGACACCAGCCAGATGGCCGGGAGCGCGCACACGATGCCGACCCAGGCCAGCACCTCCGGTCGCTCGCCGGTGACCACGCCGACCAGTACCGGCAGCACCGCCGACCCCACCGCCGACAGCGGGGCCACCACGCTCATGCGCCCGGTGGCCAGGCCGCGGTAGAGGAACGCCGTACCCGCGCCCGAGCCGACACCGGAGGCCAGTCCCCACAGCAGGTGCGCGGTGCTCGGGTCGCCCGGGAACAGCAGCGACGTCAGCAGGACCCCGGCCGCGCCGCTGACCTGCACGACCACCGCGACCGGCCACACCGACGACTGCCGGGAGAACAGCCCGCCGAGGAAGTCCGAGAGGCCGTAGGCGATCGCCGACCCGAGCGCGAGGATGATCGTCACGAGCGCGACCCTAAGCGGCCTACCTGCCGCTGCGTCCGCCGCCCCGTGCGCGCTGACGCCCGCTCCGGCGGACGCTGCGAAGGTGCCCGCGGGTAGCCTGCTGCCCAGCAGATTTCGCCTGACCTCAGGAGCACACCGCGGTGGCTGACGTCCATCCCGTTAGGGCCGTCCAGGCCCTCGACACCGTCAAGCTGGCCCAGGACACGCCCGACCAGGAGCAGCCCTGGGCCGACCTGGGGCTCAAGCCCGACGAGTACCAGCGCATCCGCGACATCCTGGGCCGCCGGCCGACGTCCAGCGAGCTGGCGATGTACTCGGTGATGTGGAGCGAGCACTGCTCCTACAAGTCGAGCAAGGTGCACCTGCGCCAGTTCGGCGAGAAGGTCACCGACGAGATGCGGCGCCACCTGATGGTCGGCATCGGCGAGAACGCCGGTGTGGTGGACGTCGGCGACGGGTACGCCGTGACGTTCAAGGTCGAGTCGCACAACCACCCGTCGTACGTCGAGCCCTACCAGGGCGCGGCCACCGGCGTCGGCGGCATCGTGCGCGACATCCTCGCGATGGGCGCCAGGCCGGTGGCGGTGATGGACCCGCTGCGGTTCGGTCCCGCCGACGCCCCCGACACCGCGCGCGTGCTGCCCGGTGTGGTCGCGGGTATCGGGGGCTACGGCAACTGCCTCGGGCTGCCCAACATCGGCGGCGAGGTGGTGTTCGACGAGACCTACGTCGGCAACCCGCTGGTCAACGCGCTGTGCGTCGGCGTGATGGGGCACGAGCAGATCCACCTCGCCAAGGCCGCCGGCGTCGGCAACCAGGTGATCCTGTACGGCGCACGCACCGGCGGTGACGGCATCGGCGGCGTGTCCGTGCTGGCGTCGGAGACCTTCGAGTCCACCGGTCCGGCCAAGCGGCCGAGCGTGCAGGTCGGCGACCCGTTCATGGAGAAGCTGTTGATCGAGTGCACGCTCGAGCTGTTCGACGCGGGCCTCGTCGCCGGCATCCAGGACCTCGGCGGCGCCGGGCTGTCCTGCGCGACGTCGGAGCTGGCCAGCGCCGGCGACGGCGGCATGCACGTCTGGCTCGACCGGGTGCCGCTGCGCGACTCCTCGCTGTCGCCCGAGGAGATCCTGATGAGCGAGTCGCAGGAACGCATGATGGCGGTGGTCGAGCCGTCCGACGTCGAGCCGTTCCTGGAGGTCTGCCGCAAGTGGGACGTGGACGCGGTGGTCGTCGGCGAGGTGACCGAGGTGTCGCCGGAGGAGCAGGCCCGGGGCGGTCGGCTGGTGGTGGAGTGGCACGGCGAGGTCGTGGCCGACGTACCCCCGCGCACGGTGGCGCACGAGGGGCCGGTCTACGAGCGACCGTACGAGCGGCCGACGTGGCAGGACGGGCTGCAGGGCGACGACCCGGCGCGGCTCCGGCGACCGGGCTCGGGTGCGGAGCTGCGCGACACCGTGCTGCGGCTGGTCGGGTCGCCGAACCTGTGTGACAAGTCGTGGGTCACCGACCAGTACGACCGCTACGTGCAGGGCAACACCGTGCTCGCCCAGCCCGAGGACGCGGGTGTGCTACGCATCGATGTGACGACAGGTCTCGGTGTGGCCGTGTCCACCGACGGCAACGGGCGCTACGCCAAGCTCGACCCGTACGCCGGTGCCCAGCTGGCGCTGGCAGAGTCCTACCGCAACGTCGCGGTGACCGGGGCGCGGCCGCTGGCGGTCACCGACTGCCTCAACTTCGGCTCCCCCGAGGACCCGGCGGTGATGTGGCAGTTCGCCGAGGCCACGCGCGGGCTGGCCGACGGGTGCCGCGAGCTTGGCGTACCGGTCACCGGCGGCAACGTGAGCCTGTACAACCAGACCGGTGCGACCGCGATCCTGCCCACCCCGGTCGTCGGCGTGCTCGGCGTGCTCGACGACGTGACCCGACGTACCCCGCAGGGCTTTCGCCACGCGGGGCAGCAGATCTACCTGCTGGGGGAGACTCGCGATGAGCTCGGCGGGTCGGAGTGGGCGCACGTCGTGCACGGCCATCTCGGTGGGCTGCCGCCGGCCGTCGACCTGTCGATGGAGCGGCAGCTGGCCGACATCCTGGTGAACGCCTCACGCGACGGACTGGTCGACGCCGCGCACGACCTGTCCGACGGCGGGCTCGCGCAGGCGCTGGTGGAGTCGACGCTGAGGTACGGCGTGGGCTGCCGGGTGTGGCTGCCCGACGGGCTCGACCCGTTCGTGGCGCTGTTCAGCGAGTCGGCCGGTCGCGCGGTCGTCGCGGTGCCGCGCAGCGAGGA
>JALZDI010000320.1 GCA_030862655.1 Actinomycetota bacterium
CCGCGCACCTCCTCGGCGACGATCTCGGCGGCCCGGTCGGACTCGTTGCCGCCCTGCTTGGCCGACAGCCGGTCCTGCAGGCTGGCCAGGTCGACGACGGTGACGCCGGGCAGGTCGCCGACCTCGGCGGCGATGTCGCGCGGCAGCCCCAGGTCGCAGCACAGCAGCGGCCGTTCGTCACGGACCACCAGCGCTGCGGAGACGACGTCTTCGGTCACCACGGCACCGACCGCGCCGGTGCACGCGACCAGCAGGTCTGCGGCGGCGATCGCGTCGGCCAGACCCGAAAGGTCCGCGGTGCCGGCGTCCACGCCGTCGGCGCGCAGCGACTCGGCCAGCCGCTCGCCGTTGGCGGCGGTGCGGTTGGCGATGACGATGCGGCCGATGCCCGCGCGCTTGAGCTGCGCGGCGGTCAGGCCGCCCATCGAACCGGCACCCACCAGCAGCGCGCTCTTGCCTTCGAGACCGTCGAGCGCGGCCTCAGCGTCGGCCAGGGCCTCCGAGACCACCGAAGCGCCCTCGTTGTCGATGCCGGTCTCGCTGTGCACGCGCTTGCCGACGCGCAGCGCCTGCTGCGCCAGCTCGTGCAGCGTCTTGCCGACGGTGCCGCGCTCGTCGGCGGTTCCGTACGCCTGGCGCAGCTGGCCGAGGATCTGGGCCTCGCCGACGACCATCGAGTCCAGCCCGGACGACACCGAGAAGAGGTGCTCGACGGCGGCGCCGGCGTAGTAGACGTAGAGGTGGTCGGCGAGTTCACCGACCTCGGTGCCGGAGTGGCGCGACAGCACGGCCGTCACGTCGTCCAGGCCGCCGTGGAAGGTCTCGGCCAGCGCGTAGATCTCGACCCGGTTGCAGGTGGAGATCACGAACGCCTCGGCGATGTGCTCGCGCAGCACGAGCTCGTCGAGGATCTTGTTGATGTCCCCGCCACTGATGGCGACCCGCTCCAGGACACGGACCGGTGCGCTGTGGTGGGAAATCCCGACGGTGAGCAGGTTCACAGCCGTTCCACCATCCTGTTCGCCGAATCGATCTCACCCGGAAGTCCCGCGCCGCCGCCCGGCGGTCCGCCGTCGGACGCCGCGCCGTCGACCGCGTTCGCGGCTTCCTGCTGCCGTCGGGCCACGTGGAAGGAAAGGATCTGCATCTCCACCGCCAGGTCGACCTTGCGCACCTCGACGTGCTCGGGGACCTGCAGCACGATCGGGGCGAAGTTCAGGATGCACATGACGCCGCCGGCCACCAAGCGGTCGCAGACCTCCTGCGCGCCCTGGGTGGGGGTGGCGATGACGCCGATGGTGACCTCGCGCTCGGAGCACACCTCGACGATGTCGTCGATGTGGCTGACCGGGATGCCGCCGACCGGCACGCCGACCAGGTCGTCGTCGAGGTCGAACAGCGCCGAGACCGGGAATCCGCGGCCCGGGAACCCGCCGTAGTTGGCGAGCGCGTGCCCGAGGTTGCCGATGCCGACCACGGCGACGCTGTGCTTGCGGGTCAGGCCGAGCGTCCGCTCGATCTGACCGATCAGCACCTCGACCTCGTAGCCGACGCCGCGGGTGCCGTAGGAGCCGATGTAGGAGAGGTCCTTGCGCAGCTTGGCGGAGTTGACGCCGGCCGCGGTGGCGAGCTCCTCGCTGGAGACCGTGGTGATGTCCTGCTCGGCGAGCGCGGACAGGGCGCGCAGGTAGACCGCGAGCCGGGCGACGGCCGCTTCCGGGATGGAGCGGGCGCGCTCGCGGGCGGCTGGGACGGCGATGGAGGTGCCGTTGGCGTCGGCCCCGTTCGACGCCCCCGGGGACGCAGCGGTCCGGGCAGTGGTCTGCCCGTCTCCTTCTGGCACGTCCGCTCCTTGGGCCGTCACGCTGGATCTCCCTCGCCTGCTGGTGGTCTGCGCCTCGGGCGGCACCGAAGTGGTGCGGACACCGGGAAACGGTGCGACGCCAACCACCCGATTCGCTGTTCCGCGCCGGAAAATCCGACGGGGAGTTCCGGCGGCACGACCCTTACACCGTAGCCATTTGTGAATGCATGCACAAAGTCGGCGGGGGCGAGCGCACCGGAGGCGCAAACCTTCCCCGCCATCATTGCGGATGCCCCCCTGAAGTGCCAAAACGGGTGGTACAGGGCACGTGACCGACGTCGCCGGGCTCCGAGACCGGTCAGTTCCGCAGCGCGCGGCGGAAGCGCTCTTCCTCGACCTTCCAGAAGCCGTGCTCGACTCCATCGATCAAGATCACCGGGACGCGGTCGCCGTACTCGGCGCGCAGTTCCGAGTCGGCGTCGACATCGCTGACCGACCACGCGATGCCCAGCTCATCGCAGATCCGGCGCACGTCGGCGATCGCGTCGACGCAGGAGTGGCAGCCCTCGCGGGACATCACGGTCACCTCGTGCACGTCGCCTCCTCGGCGAGTCGTTCGAAGAATTTCGGCACTTCCAACGTACTCAGCCCGCGGCGCCGCGGAGACCGGGCTCACCGGCACGACCGAGCAGCTCACGTGCGCAAAATCACTCGGCGTGATCAAGGTCATTCCGCCCGAACATCACGGAGCGCGACCAGACCGTCACCGCAAAGATCTACCTACTTCCGAGTAACAACACGTATGCTGCTGCTCCAACGCCCATCCCGGTGGGCGTTAGCCAGTCGAGTGAAGGCCCGATCGAGCGGTACCGGCGCGACCCGTCGTAGCTGATCGGCCCCCGGATCAGGTGCCCGTCACGGGTACGACGACATGGTTGCCGGCCCGATGCGTCCCAGACCCACCAGCGCCGGTGAAGCCAACGAAGGCAGGAGGTCGCCGGAGATGAGCAGCCCCAAGACGCTCACACCCCCCGCCCCCGACACCGCAGACCTCACTCAACACGTCTCGCCGCGGCCGTTGAGTTCAACGCGCACGAACGTCTCCGTGCCGGACAGCTGGCCGACCGAGAAGTTCACCCCGGACACCTGGGCCTACGTCAGCGCGGCGCAGCAAGGCGACAACGACGCCTTCGGCAGGCTCTACGACGAGTACTCCCAGACCGTCTACCGGTACGTGCTGTTCAGGGTCAGCGACCACTGCCTGGCCGAGGACATCACCAGCGAGACCTTCCTGCGGGCGCTGCGGCGCATCGCCTCGATCAGCTACCAGGGCCGCGA
>JALZDI010000060.1 GCA_030862655.1 Actinomycetota bacterium
TGTACTGCTGCGCGGTTCGGCGACGAGGCGATGTGGCGCGAGCGCGCCGAGCTCGTCCGCGCCTCGGGCACCTCGACCATGGTCGAGGGATCGGCCCAGCGCTGGTTCCGTCCCGGCTTCATCGACGAGGAGCCCGACGCCGCTGCCACCCTGCTGAACTCCCTGCGGGACGCCGACCCCGCCGGGTACGCCGCGGTGTGCGACGCCCTGGCCACGTTCGACGTGCGCCACGAGCTGAGCCGGATCGATGTCCCGGTCTTCGCGGTCGCCGGCGCGTACGACGTCGCCGCGCCCGTCGCCGCGATGGCCGAGCTGGCGCATGGCGTCGCCGACGGCCGGCTGGTCGTCCTCGACCGGGTCGGCCATCTGGCCCCCGCCGAGGCGCCCGCGGACACCGCCCGGGCCATCCGCGAGGCAGCCGGGCTCGGGCAGGGCGACGCCGCGCCCGGCCCGGTGCGCGACCGGGTCGCCGCCGGGATGGCCGTGCGCCGCGCCGTACTCGGCGAGGAACACGTCGACCGCGCCACCGCCGCCGCGACCGACCTGACGCGCGAGTTCCAGGAGTTCATCACCGACTACGTCTGGGGCGGCATCTGGACCCGGCCAGGGCTGGACCGCCGCAGCCGGTCGATGATCACGCTGACGGCACTGATCGCCCGCGGCCACCACGAGGAGCTCGCCATGCACCTGCGCGCGGCGCACACGAACGGCCTCTCCGACGACGAGATCAAGGAGGTCATCCTGCAGTCGGCGATCTACTGCGGTGTGCCGGACGCGAACACCGCGTTCCGCATTGCTCAGCGCACACTGGACGAGGTCGACCGAAGGGACGCACGATGACCAGCATCAGCCGGCAGGCCTATGTGTACGACGCGGCGCGGTCGCCGTTCGGCCGCTTCGGCGGGGCCCTGGCCACGACCCGGCCCGACGACCTCGCCGCGGCGACGCTGAAGGCGGTCGTCGAACGCACGGGGATCGACCCAGCCGAGGTCGAGGAGGTCATCCTCGGCAACGCCAACGGCGCCGGCGAGGAGAACCGCAACGTCGCCCGCATGTCCGCGCTGCTGGCCGGCCTGCCGGTGTCGGTGCCCGGCACCACGCTCAACCGGCTCTGCGGCTCGTCGCTGGACGCCGCGATGGCCGGCTCGCGCACGATCGAGACCGGTGACGCCGACATCGTGCTCACCGGCGGCGTGGAGTCGATGACCCGCGCCCCGTGGGTGCTGGCCAAACCCGAGCGGCCGTTCCCCGTTGGCAACGCCGAGGTGGTCTCGACGACTCTTGGATGGCGGCTGGTCAACCCGCGGATGCGGGCGGAGTGGACGGTATCGCTCGGTGAGTCCAACGAGCAGCTCCAGGAGATCTACGGTGTCTCCCGACGGCGGCAGGACGAGTTCGCCGCGCGCTCCCACCGGCTCGCCCACCAGGCCTGGGAGGCCGGCTTCTACGACCACCTCGTCGTCCCGGTGCCGGGCGCAGACCTTTCCCGCGACGAGGGCATCCGCCCCGACGCGACGCCGGAGACCCTGGCCGGCCTGAAGCCGTCGTTCCGCAAGGACGGCACGATCACCGCCGGCAACGCCTCGCCCCTCAGCGACGGCTCCTCGGCCGTGCTGCTCGGCTCGGCCGCCGCGGCGGAGCGCATCGGCCGCGACCCGCTCGCCCGGGTCGCGGGCCGGGGGACCCACGCCGTCGAGCCACACCGGTTCGGTTACGCCCCCGTCGAGGCGGCCAACAAGGCGCTCGCCCGGGCCGGCATCGGCTGGTCCGACGTCGGAGCCGTCGAGCTCAACGAGGCGTTCGCGGTGCAGTCGCTGGTCTGTCTCGACGCCTGGAAGGTCGACCCGGAG
Source organism: Actinomycetota bacterium (assembly GCA_030862655.1). The sequence continues at coordinate 1,851 of JALZDI010000060.1, forward strand.
ACCGTCAACACCAAGGGCGGCGCGATCGCCCTCGGTCATCCGCTCGGCGCCTCCGGCGGTCGCATCCTCGGCACGCTGGCCGGCGTGATGCGCACCGAGGGCCACCGCTGGGGCGTGGCCGCCATCTGCATCGGTGTCGGCCAGGGGCTCGCCGTCGTCCTGGAGAACGAGGAGGCCGCGTGACCACGGCCCATCTGACCGACGCGGACGCGGCCGTCGCCGGCATCCCGGACGGGTCGACGGTCCTGATCGGCGGCTTCGGCGTCGCCGGGCAGCCGGTGGAGCTCATCGACGCGCTGCATCGTCATGGAGCAAAGGACCTCACGGTGGTCAGCAACAACGCCGGCAACGGCGACCACGGCCTGGCCGCGCTGCTCAAGACCTGCAGCGTCAGCAAGATCGTCTGCTCGTTCCCGCGTCAGCGCGACTCGTGGGTCTTCGACGACCTCTACCGCGCAGGGAAGATCGAGCTGGAGGTGGTGCCCCAGGGAAACCTCGCGGAGCGCATGCGTGCCGCCGGTGCCGGCATCGGCGCGTTCTTCTCCCCGACCGGCGTCGGCACGCCGCTGGCTGCGGGCAAGGAGGAGCGCACGATCGACGGGCGCGACTACGTGCTGGAGTACCCCATCCGTGGTGACGTCGCGCTGGTCAAGGCGCACCGCGCGGACCGTATGGGCAACCTCGTGTACCGCAAGACCGCACGGAACTTCGGACCGGTGATGGCCACCGCCGCCACCACGACGATCGCCCAGGTCAGTGACGTCGTCGAGACCGGCGAGCTCGACCCCGAGAGCATCGTCACGCCCAGCATCTTCGTCGACCGGGTGGTGCATCTGCCCGGCGTGAGCGAGCTGGCCCCCGAAGGAGCCGCTGGATGACCGTCGAGCACACCGAACGCGGCCTTCTGGACAAGCACGAGATCGCCGCGCTGGTCGCGGCCGACATCCCGAACGGCGCCTTCGTCAACCTCGGGATCGGCCAGCCGACCACAGTGGCCGACCACCTCTCCCCGGACCAGGGCGTCGTCCTGCACACCGAGAACGGCATGCTCGGCATGGGCCGGGCCGCGGTCGGCGACGAGATCGACCCCGACCTGATCAACGCCGGCAAGGTGCCCGTCATCGAGACACCGGGAGCGTCGTACTTCCACCACGCCGACTCCTTCGCCATGATGCGCGGAGGCCACCTCGACGTGTGCGTTCTCGGGGCGTTCCAGGTCTCCTGCACCGGCGACCTCGCCAACTGGCACACCGGCGCACCCGACGCCATCCCCGCCGTCGGCGGCGCCATGGACCTCGCCATCGGCGCGAAGCAGGTCTTCGTGATGATGTCGCTGTTCACACGTGACGGCACCTCGAAGCTCGTCGAGGACTGCACCTACCCGCTCACCGGGCGGCACTGCGTCAGCCGGGTCTACACCGACCACGCGGTCGTCGACCTCACACCCGAGGGCGCGCGGGTGCGAGCGACGTACGGCCTCGCGCTCGACGAGCTACGGGCACGGACGGGGCTCGACCTGATGTCGGAGTGACGGCTTGCGCGTCACGGCAGGCCCAAGCCGGCCGCGTTGAGACGGGCGACGTTGTAGCGCCAGACGGCAAGGTCGTTGAGCTCGCCACCGAGGTCAGGCAGTCCGGATATGTCGTCCGCAGGCAGGTCGGCCGGCGCCCGGTCGAGGCGAGCCATCTCGACCGTGACCCGGGCCAGGACATCCAGGTTGAGCGCCCGAACCACGGCCTGTTCGACGCTCGCACCTGCGGTCGTGACGCCGTGCCCCCGCAGCACGCAGACGTCTGACTCGCCCATCGCCGCCACCATCTCCCGGCCCAGGTCGGCTCGCCGGATCAGCAGCGCCCGCGGGTAGACCGGCACACCTGCCACCGCCATGCGCAGGGCGGGGATGTTGTAGGCCCCGAACACCGGTCGCATCGGGAGCTCGGCGAGACCGGCGACGAGCACCGAGGGCGGATGAGCGTGCACGACCGCGTGGACGTCGGGGCGGGCACGTAGCACCTCCGCATGGATCGGCAGCTCATTGGGCACGCCGTACCCGCCGCCGAGCTCGCCCGACCCGTCCAGATCCACCAGCCGGACGTCGTCCCCGGTGGTGAAGAGCAGGCCGCTCTCGTATGGTCCCCGGCAGCGGACCAGCATCCGGTCGGCGCCGACCCTCAGGCTCACGTGTCCGAGCACGTCCTCGGCGAGCCCCCGGTAGGCCAGGACGCGGCAGGCGACGGCGACCGTGCGCCGCATCGCCGCGAGGTCCTGATCGTCCTCGGACCGGTGCTGCGCCGTGGCCATGGCGAACGACGGTATGGCGGGCCGGCACCCCGGTCAATGCGGCGCAGCCACTTGCGCTGCCCACCGGTCCTGCGTGAGACTGCGGGCAAATGGTTAGCCCAAATAGGAGACTGGATGGCGACGAGGACGACCACCAAGGTGACGCACTACCACGTACAGAAGAAGCGGCGTGCCGAGTTCGTCGAGGGCTGGCGCAAGAACCGCCGGACCGTGATCCGGCACGAGGACGTCGCGCTGCAGCCCACCAGTCGTGGTCTGCGGACGGGCGTGTACATGGGCGTCGACGGCGACAACCCCACCCGCTCGATCGACGCGCTGGTGCACGAGGTCGACCCCGGCGTCGTGAGCACCGTGCACCGGCACTCCTGGGACGCCATGATGTTCGTCGTCGGTGGATGGGGCTGGACCGAGATCGACGGCGAGCGCATCGACTGGGGCCCCGGTGACTCCCTGCACATCCCCGCCTGGGCCTGGCACCGCTGCGGCAACGACGGCGCGCTGGCCGCGCGGTACCTGACCGTGTCCAGCGAGCCGATGCTGGCCACGATGGGCATGTCGGTGCTGGAGGACGGCGGACACGCCCAGTACGCCGACCTGCCGCCGCGTCCGCCGTTCACCGAGCACGCGGACGGCGACGACCCGTACGCCCGGCGGGTCCGCAGGCTGTCCCGTGAGCAGCAGGCCCGTCGCAGCGGACGGCTGCACACCAGCTGGGACGACCTCGAGATGCTCAACACCCCGCGAGGCACCCGGACCACGTTCCTGCTGGACCGGGCGATCGGCTACCAGGCCTCGGGAATCTCGATGGCGATGTTCGAGATCGGGCCCGGCCGCGGCCAGTCGATGCACCGTCATCCCGGCGAGGCGTGGCTCTACGTGGTGGAGGGCGAGGGGCACAGCTACCTCGGCCCGGAGCCCGAGGGCGGCGAGGACCACCCGTGGAAGAAGGGCGACATCATCGTCGTCGACCACTTCCTCTGGCACCAGCACTTCAACGACTCCCAGCACCGTACGGCCAAGGTCGTCCGGATCCACATGTTCGACAGCCTCCTCGAGACCATGCGGGTGCTGAGCGACCCGCTGGTGCTGTTCGAGGAGCCGCCAGAGCACATCCGCGACCGCCAGGCCGGTGACCCCAGCACGGTCGACTGGCCCGACCTGCAGAGGCCGACCTGGCCGTGAGCACCCCGTCGCTGCCTCAGGGGGTCATGGGTCTGCACGTGCTGCCGGCCGACCATCACGACGGCCCGTGGGACTCGATGGTCTTGCCACCCGGTACCAAGGAGAGGCTGCTGAGCGCCGCGGTCCTGGTGCTGCGGCACGGCCGGCGGTTGACGGCGCTGTCCGGAGCGCCGCACGGCCTCGTCGTGATCGCCGGTCCCCCGGGCACCGGGAAGACCACGCTGGCGCAGGGTCTCGCGCAGGCGGCGGCGCAGACTGTCGCCGGCCGCGGGTCCACCACGTTCGTGGAGATCGACCCGCACGCGTTCCCCAGCGAGATGCTGGGCGAGAGCCAGCGGGGGGTGTCGAGGCTGTTCACCGACACCCTCCCCGAGCTGGCGGCGCGCCGGCCGCACACCGTCGTGCTCATCGACGAGGTGGAGGCGTTGGCCGTGCGCCGCAGCACCGCGTCGTTCGAGACGAACCCGGTGGACGTGCACCGGGCGACCGACGCCGTGCTGATGGGTTTGGACGTGCTGCGTGCACGCTGCCCACACGTCGTGCTGGTGGTCACCACCAACTTCCTCGAGGCCGTCGACGAGGCGGTGCTCTCCCGCGCCGACCTGGTGCTGCACACGAGTCTGCCCGACGAGTCCACGATCGAGGAGATCCTGCGCGGCTCGCTGCACGAGCTCGCCGAGCAGTGGCAGGGCCTGCGACGCCTCGCCGAGGACCGGTCGCTGACCGCCAAGCTCGCCGCCCGCTGCCTGGGGCTCGACGGTCGACGGGTCCGCAAGGTCGTCCTGGCCGCTCTGGCTCTGCGTCCCGAGGTCGCGGTCGACCCCGAACAGCTGACGGCCGACGACCTGCTCGAGGCAGCGGCATGGGCCGTCGAGGAGACCCCATGACCCGCGGCGCGCCGGGAGCGGACCGAACCCTGCACGTGGCCGTCGTGGGCGGCGGCATCGGCGGCCTCAGCACGGCGCTGGCGCTGCGCCTGCGCGGGGTCGACGTCGACGTCTACGAGCAGGCCCCGGCCCTGGGCGAGATCGGCGCCGGCGTCTTCCTGACCCCCAACAGCCTCCGGCAGCTGCATCGTCTGGGTGTGGGCGAGGCCGTCGAGCAGCGTGGCGCCCGCATCGGACCGGGCTCCCGGTACTACCGCCACGACGGGGCACCCGTGGCACCCATCGTGACCGCGGACTCGGCGGGATGGAACGCCGTGTTCGGCATGCACCGCGCCGATCTGGTCACGATCCTGTCCGAGCGTCTGCCCCACGACCGGCTGCACACCGGCCACCGCGCGGTCGGTCTCGAGCAGGACCAGCACTCCGCCCGGATTCTCTTCGACAACGGTGCCGCCGCAGACGCCGACGTCGTCATCGCCGCGGACGGCATCCACTCAGCACTGCAGCAGTACGTCGTCGAGCCGTCCCGGCCGGTGCACTCCGGGTCCGTCGCGTACCGGGGTCTCGTCTCCCGCGAGCGGGTCACGTCATGGCCGACCGACCGGTCGCGACTCTGGATGGGGCAGGGCAAGCACTTCCTGGTCTACCCGGTCCGGCGCGGGGAGCTCATCAACTACGTCGGCTTCGTGCCGAGCGACGAGCAGATGCGGGAGTCCTGGTCCGCACCCGGCGACCCGGCGACGCTGGCGCGCGAGTTCGCCGGCTGGGACCCGCGTGTGGAGCACCTGCTCGCCCAGGTGGAGACGACGTTCCGGTGGGGCCTGTACGACCGGGAGCCGTTGCGCACCTGGTCGAGAGGTCGCCTGACCCTGCTGGGCGACGCAGCGCATCCCATGCTCCCGCATCTCGGGCAGGGGGCCAACCAGTCGGTCGAGGACGCCATGGCGCTGGCCGCCGTCCTGGCACAGGCAGGCCCCGGTCAGGCGCCCGAGGCCCTCGCCCGCTACGAGGGACTGCGTCGCCCTCGGACCGCTCGCATCCAGCGTGGAGCGCGCGACAACGGCCGGCGCTACGACTCCGCCTACGACGACCTGGCGCGGCGCGATGCGGAGATCGCCGCCTCGGTGCGCTTCCGACTCTGGCTCTACGACTACGACGTACTGTCGGAGATCGAGCAGCCCGCGACGCGGTGAGGGGAGGTCAGACGTCCGGGTCGCGGTCGTCGACGAGCGCGGCGATGCGCTCGACGCTGATGCCGGGCATGAGCCCGTAGACCTTGCGGCTCAGGGGAAGGGCAAGCCCCACCTCGGCAGCCATGCGCTCGGCGTTCTCGATGTCCTTCTTCCACCACGTGAGGCGCATGCACTCGATCTCGGCGAGGGTGCCGCTCCTGGCCGGACCGTCCAGGAGCGCTGCCCGAGCCTTCGACGGCGGCACGCCGAGGCGCTGACCCAGCAGCAGGGCCTCGTGCACGATCGCGACCTGCGCCCAGTGGCAGAGGTTGTTCACCGTCTTCCCCACCTGTCCCGCCCCCAGCGGTCCCAGGTGGTGCACGGCCACGGTCCACGGCTCCAGCACGGGGCGGACCCGGGCCAGCACCTCCTCGTCACCCCCGACGAGCAGGTTGACGCGGCCCGCCTCGGCGCCGCGGACGCCACCGGTGAGGGCGGCGTCGAGCACGTCGACGTCCGCCTTGCGCGCCCCCGCGGCGATCCGCTCGCAGGTCTCAGGCCGCACCGAGGCGCTGATCACGAGCACGCCGCCGGGGCGCACGCTCGCCACCAGACCCTCCTCGCCCAGGCAGACACCCAGCACGTCCTCGTCCGAGG
>JALZDI010000321.1 GCA_030862655.1 Actinomycetota bacterium
GGTCAAGGGGATCCTGGTCACCGAGTCGGTCCGCGGCGACGGCGGCATCCTGAAGAACTCCGAGGGCAAGCGGTTCATGTTCGACTACATCCCGGAGTTCTTCAAGAGCGAGACCGCCGACAGCGAGGAGGAGGCGGACAAGTGGTACGACGACAAGAAGAACAACCGCCGTCCTCCCGAGCTGCTGCCGCGTGACGAGGTGGCCAGGGCGATCAATTCCGAGATCAAGGCCGGGCGCGGGTCACCGCACGGCGGGATCTTCCTCGACATCGCCTCGCGCCGCGACGCCGCCTTCATCCGCAAGCGGCTGCCGTCGATGTACCACCAGTTCAAGGAGCTGGCCGACGTCGACATCACCGCCGAGCCGATGGAGGTCGGCCCGACCTGCCACTACGTGATGGGCGGCGTCGAGGTCGACGCCGACACCGGCGCGTCCGTCGTACCCGGTCTGTATGCCGCCGGCGAGGTGGCCGGCGGCATGCACGGGTCGAACCGGCTCGGCGGCAACTCGCTGTCCGACCTGCTGGTGTTCGGCCGACGGGCGGGGCTCAACGCCGCGTACTACGCGGGGCGCAGCGGCGAGACGCGGGCGAAGGTCGCCGACGCCGACGTCGACCGGGCCTCGAAGGCGGCGCTGGCACCGTTCTCGATCGGCGGTGGCGAGAACCCGTACACCATCCAGAAGGACCTGCAGGACATCATGCAGCGGCTCGTCGGCATCATCCGCCGGCGCGAGGAGCTCGAGGAGTCCCTGGGGCACCTGCGCGAGCTGCAGGAGCGGGCCCGCCACCTGACCGTGGAGGGGCACCGGCAGTACAACCCCGGGTGGCACCTGGCCCTCGACCTGGCCAACATGCTCACGGTCTCGGAGTGCATCGCCAAGGCCGCCCTCGAGCGCGAGGAGTCGCGCGGCGGACACACCCGGGACGACTTCCCGATGACCTCCGAAGACTGGGGCACCCGCAACATCGTGCTGACCCGGTCCGACGACGACGGCAGTGTCCAGGTCAAACAGCAGCCGCTGCCGGTGATGCCCGACGATCTCAAGCAACTGTTCGAGGTGAAGTGAATGGGCTATGACCTCTCGCTCCGCGTGTGGCGCGGGGACAAGTCCGGTGGTGAGCACGGCGACTACACCGTCGCCGTGGAGGAGGGCGAGGTCGTCCTCGACGCCATCCACCGGCTGCAGGCGACCCAGTGCGGTGACCTGGCCGTGCGCTGGAACTGCAAGGCCGGCAAGTGCGGCTCGTGCTCGGCCGAGGTGAACGGCCGGCCCCGGCTGATGTGCATGACCCGGCTCGGCGACTACGACCCGGCCGAGACGATCACGGTCACGCCGATGCGGGGCTTCCCGGTCGTGCGCGACCTGGTGTGCGACGTGTCGTACAACTACGAGAAGGCCCGCGAGCTGCCGGCCTTCTCCCCCGGGCCGCCGGACGAGGACGGCAAGCGGCGGATGATGCAGGCCGACGTCGAGCGCGGCCAGGAGTTCCGCAAGTGCATCGAGTGCTTCCTGTGCCAGGACACCTGCCACGTCATCCGCGACCACGAGGACAACAAGCCGGCCTTCGCCGGGCCGCGGTTCTTCCTGCGGTACGCCGAGCTCGACATGCACCCTCTGGACACCCACGACCGGCGCAGGCTGGCCCAGGACGCCGCCGGGCTGAGCATGTGCAACATCACCAAGTGCTGCACCGAGGTGTGCCCCGAGGGCATCAAGATCACCGACAACGCGATCATCCCGATGAAGGAACGCGTCGTGGACCGCAAGTACGACCCGCTGACGTGGCTCGGCTCCAAGATCCTGCGCCGCGACCAGCGCGAAGAGGTCTAGCCGCCGCGCAGCGGCAGGACGGCCCTCATGCGCGGACGCATCCAGGACGACGGATCCACCGACCGCGACTCGCGCCGCGACTACTGGGGCGTGGTGCTCGACTCGCCCGACCCCGGTGCACTGGCCGGCTTCTACGCCCGGCTGCTCGGGTGGAGGATCGACACCGACGAGCCCACCTGGGTGACGATGGCACCGCCGGACGGCGTGGCCTACCTCGCCTTTCAGAGGTCGCCGGAGTACGTGCCGCCGGTGTGGCCGACCGCCGAGGGACGGCAGCAGATGATGCTGCACCTCGACTTCGAGGTCAGCGACCTCGACGCGGCGGTCGCGGACGCGCTGGAGATGGGCGCCACGCTCGCCGAGTTCCAGCCGCAGGAGCAGGTGCGCGTGATGCTCGACCCCGTCGGGCACCCGTTCTGCCTCTACGTCGGCGAATGACCCGGCCGGGTGCGCGGCGGCGTTCGCTTTCTCGCGGGCCTCGCGGCGATGACTCCTGCCCGGTACGACGGTCTACAGAGGCAGACATCGCACCGGCCGCGGGCAGCCCGAGGGCCCGGCCCGCCGTACGAGAGGACGTGGCGCCATGCAGCACAAGATCGTCCCGAACCTGTGGTTCGACACCGAGGCTGAAGAGGCTGCCCGCTTCTACACCTCGGTCTTCGACGACTCGCGCATCCTCAAGGTCACGCACTACACCGACGCCGGTCCGCGCGAGGCCGGCCTGGTGCTGACCGTGGAGTTCGAGCTGAACGGGCAGCGGTTCGTCGGAATCAACGGAGGGCCCGAGTTCACCTTCGACGAGGCCGTGTCGTTCGAGATCGACTGCGACACCCAGGAGGAGGTCGACTACTACTGGGACCGGCTGCTCGCCGACGGCGGCCAGGAGTCGCAGTGCGGGTGGCTCAAGGACCGGTACGGCCTGTCCTGGCAGGTCGTGCCGACCGCGCTGGGTGAGCTCCTCGACGACCCCGACCCGGAGCGGGCCAAGCGCGCGATGGAGGCGATGCTCGGGATGGTCAAGCTCGACATCGCCGCGTTGCGCCGCGCGGCCGACGGGGTACCCGCCGCCCAGGGCTGAGACAGACCCGGGCAGCACTCGAGCCGGGACCGCGAGATGATGTGGGGGCAGCGCCGCGGTCCCGGCTCAAGCCTTGATCAGGAGCCGCTGCCCGCCAGCGCCTGCGGCATCTCGCGGATGGGCTTGCCGTCGGGGCCGATGACCCACCACACGTCGCCCACGGCCTGCCCGGTCACGTCACCGGGCTTCTTGTCCTTCACCCAGTAGTACAGCGGCCAGTCGTTGTA
>JALZDI010000322.1 GCA_030862655.1 Actinomycetota bacterium
GTCCTGGGACGTGTGCCCGGCCGGCTGCTGTCCGAACCCGCGCGGGGACCGGCCTGCCCTCGCCGGCGCCGAGGAGACCGACGGTGCGTGAGCTGCTCGCGCTGGCCGTCGACACCGCCCGCGAGGCCGGCGCGCTGGTCGTACGGCGCCGGGCGGACGTGCCGGTCGAGGTCGCGGCCACCAAGTCCAGCCCGACCGACGTGGTGACGGCGTCGGACACGGCCGCGGAGCGGCTGATCCACGAGCGCATCGGCGGCGCGCGTCCCGACGACGGCTTCCTCGGCGAGGAGGGCGGCAGCACCGCCGGCAACAGCCGGGTGCGCTGGGTGGTCGACCCGATCGACGGCACCGTCAACTACCTGTACGGCATCCCGGCCTACGCGGTCTCGATCGCCGCCGAGGTGGACGGCGAGGTGGCCGCCGGCGTCGTGCACAACCCCGTCAGCGGCGAGACCTGGACCGCGCTGGCCGGGGAGGGGGCATGGCTGGACGACCGGCCGGTGCGGGTCGGGGACCGCACCGACCCCGCCTACGCCCTGGTGGCGACCGGCTTCGCCTACGACGTCGGCCGGCGGACCGAGCAGGCCCGGCAGGTGGCCAGGCTGCTGCCGCAGGTCCGGGACATCCGCCGGCTGGGCGCGGCCAGCCTGGACCTGTGCGCGGTCGCGACCGGCCGCGTCGACGCCTACGTCGAGCAGGGCCTCAAGCCGTGGGACCTCGCCGCCGGGAGCCTGGTGGCCCGAGAGGCCGGCGCCCGGGTCGGCGGCCTGCACGGGGCCGCGGCCGGCGAGAGGCTGGTCGTCGCGGCCAACCCGCGGCTGTGGGACCGGTTGCACGGCCTGCTGCACGAGGCCGGGTTCGGCACCGCCTGAACCGGCCGATTCCGCCACATTTCTGTGAGCCGTGCGACATCCTGGCGAATCACCGTGCATGAACCCGGCCACATGAGGCACAATCACGCGGCCGGATGTGGGCACAAAACCGGGCTCCGATGCGTTACGTGCTCTGCGACAACATCTACGCGGCGACCCAAGCTGGATGGCTACCCGGGGGAGAGAGACAGGAATGGCGACGGACTACGACGCTCCTCGTAAGACCGACGAGGAGATCAACGAAGACAGCATCGAGGAGCTGAAGGCTCGTCGGCACGACACCAAGTCCGGTGCGGTCGACGAGGACGAGGCGGAGGCCGCCGAGGCCTTCGAGCTCCCCGGTGCGGACCTCTCGCACGAGGAGCTGGCCGTGCAGGTGCTGCCTCGTCAGGAGGACGAGTTCACCTGCTCCAGCTGTTTCCTGGTGCACCACCGCAGCCAGCTGGCCAACGTGAAGAAGATGATCTGCCGCGACTGCGCGGCCTGACCGTCCCGCGGCCTCAGGCCACGTCCTTCATGCCCGCCGGCAGGTGCCCGGTCGACTTCCGGTAGTACTCGGCCGCCTTGCGCGCGGTGAGCATCCGGGCGACGCCGATCGCGGCACCGCTGGCGATCGCGAACGACACCGCCTCGTACCACTGCACGTCGGGGTGCTCGGGGTTCGCCGGGGGTGCCTTGCCCGTCGCCGTCTTCCACGCGATCTCGAGCAGCTTCTTGGTCGCGACACCCGCGCTGATCGCCGACACGGTGCCGAAGATCTTGAAGGCCTTCGAGGGTTTCGGGTCTGCCGCCACGGTTCCTCCTCCAGGTCGGTTCTGCCGGCCGGTCAGTCTGCCAGTACCCGCATCCGGTTCACCGACTCGGCCAGCCGCTGCGGCCGACGGCTCGACAGCAGCCAGTACGGCGTGGGGTCGGCCGGGTCGTCCACCTCCACGCGCACCGCGGTGCCGAGGTAGGGGCGCATCAGCAGGAACGCCCGCGGGTCCGCGTCGACCCCGTGCAGCCGCCGGGTCGACTCCCGGTCCAGTGCCGTGGCCGGGCCGCAGCAGGACCACTCCAGCGCCGCCCGGCCCGCGTGCAACGCGGTCGGGGTGACCTCGACGCGCGCCGCGCCGTACGCCAGGAGCAGCGCGACGCCGATCAGCGTGGCCACCGCGGCGGCCGGCCACGCCAGCACCGGCGGGGTGGACACCATCAGCGCCAGCGCGACGCCGGTCAGGAAAACCACCAGCAGCAGCCACCAGCGCACCGGGACCCACAGCCGCTCGTGGTGACGGGAACCGGGGTCGGCCGAGATGCTCACGGTGCCAGCCTGCCATGGTCACCGCGTCGGGCCGGCTGCCCCGGCGTCGTCCCCTGCCCCTTGTAGGGTCGGTCAGCGTGATCCGGACGAGCTCTCGGCGGGAGGCGCCCTGATGGTGCAGGTGCAGATCCATCGCCTCGACCCCGACCTGCCGCTGCCGTCGTACGCCCATGCCGGCGACGCCGGAGCAGACCTCATGACCGCGGTCGACGTCACGCTGGCCGCCGGGGAGCGGGCCCTGGTCCCCACCGGCGTCGCGCTGGCGCTGCCCGAGGGCTACGCCGCGTTCGTGCACCCGCGGTCCGGGCTGGCGGCGCGCTGCGGGCTGTCGATCGTGAACGCGCCCGGCACCGTCGACGCCGGCTACCGCGGCGAGATCAAGGTCGCGCTGGTCAACCTCGACCCCCGTGAGCCGCTGACACTGCGCCGCGGCGACCGGATCGCGCAGCTGGTGGTGCAGCGGGTCGAGACCGCCCGCTTCCTGGAGGTCGACCGGCTGCCCGGCTCCGAGCGCGGAGCCGGCGGCTATGGCTCGACCGGCGGGTTCACGACCGGCGCCGGGCCTGCGACGCTGGACGTGCAGGACGCGCTGGACGACCTGGAGGACGTGGCCGATGTTTCGTCGCCGTAAGGCAGCCGACGGCGCGCGGGTGCGCCACCGCGCCTCGGCCCCGCCGGTGCCCGGCACCGAGGAGCCGGACCGCGCCGAGCTGCCGCGTCCGAAGGGCCCCTGGGACGCGGCCGACGTCGAGCTGGTCGAGGACGACCCCAACCTGGTCGACCTCGGCGGCCTGCTCGTGCGCGGGCGCCCGGGCCTGGAGATGCGGCTGCAGGTCGACGAGCGCACCCAGGCGGTCGCGGCGGTGCTGCTGGTCTCGGGGGAGGGCGCGGTCGAGCTACGTGCGTTCGCGGCGCCGCGCAACGAGAGCATCTGGGACGACATCCGGCGCGAGATCGGGGC
>JALZDI010000323.1 GCA_030862655.1 Actinomycetota bacterium
ACGACGGCGACCGTCAGCACCGTCTCGCCGGCGGCGGCCGGTGCCGCCCACTGCGCGCGCTGCTGCTCCGACCCGAACTGGGCCACGGCAGCAGCGGCCATCGCGACCGACGAGACCATCGGCACCGGCGCGATGCCGCGTCCCAGCTCGACCAGCACCCGTGACTGCTCGAGCACGCCAGCGCCGCCACCGCCCACGGTCTCGGGCAGCGCCACGCCGAGCAGGCCCGCGTCGGCCAGCGCCTGCCAGAGCCGCCGGTCGAACCGGTCAGGCCCCTGCTCGACCCGGCGCAGCGCCTCGTCGGTGGCGAGGTCGTCGACGATGCGTCGGGTGAGCGCGGCGAGCTCGTCCTGGGTGTCGGTGAAGGAGAAGTCCATCGGTGTCGTCTCCGGAGTGGTGTGGACGGGGCGGTCGTGCGGCCGGCGTCAGCGGTCGGCGCGGGGGAGCCCGAGCCCGACCATCGAGACGATGTCGCGCTGCACCTCGTTGGTGCCGCCGCCGAAGGTGAGGATCAGCGAGGAGCGGTGCATGCGCTCGAGCCGGCCACGCAGCACCGCGCCCGGGGACCCCGTGCGCACGTAGGCATGGGGGCCGACGACCTCCATCAGCAGCCGGTACGCCTCGGTGGCGAACTCGGTGCCGAAGACCTTGGTCGCGGACGCGTCGGCCGGGTTGAGGCCCCGGCCCACGCTCCAGGCGATCTTGAGGTTGACCAGCCGCAGGAACTCGGCCTTCGCGTGCACCCGCGCGAGGTGCACCTGCACCCACTCCTGGTCGACGACGCGGCGGCCGTCGGCGAGCTTGGTCTGCTGCGCCCAAGCACGGACCTCGTGCAGGGCGTTGAGGACTGGGGCGGCGGAGGTGAGCGCGACCCGCTCGTGGTTGAGCTGGTTGGTGATCAGCGGCCAGCCGGCGTTCTCGTCACCCACACGACTGCTCACCGGCACCCGAACGTCCTGGTAGTAGGTCGCACTCGTGCTCGGTCCGGCCACGGTCTCCACCGGTGTCCAGGAGAAGCCCTCGGCGTCGGTGGGCACGATGAGGATCGACAGCCCCTTGTGCTTCTTCGCGTCGGGATCGGTGCGGCAGGCCAGCCACACGTAGTCGGCGTACTTGATCAGGCTGGTCCACATCTTCTGGCCGTTGACGACGTAGTCGTCGCCGTCGCGGACGGCCCTGGTGCGCAGGCTCGCCAGGTCGGTGCCGGCCTCGGGCTCGGAGTAGCCGATGGCGAAGTGCACCTCGCCCCGGCCGATGCGCGGCAGCAGGTCGGACTTCTGCTCGTCGGTACCGAACCTCATCAGCGTGGGGGCGATCGTGTTCAACGTCAGGAACGGCACCGGCACGCTCGCCACGGCCGCCTCGTCGGTGAAGATGAGCTGGTCGAGCATCGGCCGGTTCTGCCCGCCGAACTCCTCGGGCCAGCCGATCGCGAGCCAGCCGTCGCGGCCCATCTGGCGGACGATGTCCTTATACGCCTCCCCGTCGCCGTACTCACCACCCGTGTCCAGCCCCGCGCGGCGCTCCGGCGTCATCAGTGACGCGAAGTAGTCACGCAGCTCGCGGCGCAGCGCGTCCTGCTCCGCGGTGTAGGCGATGTGCACGGGGACCTCCGTCACCGAATCTATAACACGTTCTAGTAGCCAGCGTAGCCTGGCGAGGCCTAGTGTGTCGATGTCCTGACGCTTGCGTGGGCACATCAGGGTGGGGTACTGGGGCCGGGAGGGCTGGCGAGAGGAGGTCGCTCGTGAGTGCGGTCAGCGAGATGCTGTGGACCTACGCGGAGAACCTCGAGGACGTCGACCGGTCCATGCTCATGGACTGCATCGACGCGTGCGTCGAGTGCGTCCAGGCGTGCACGGCGTGCGCCGACTCCTGCCTGGGCGAGCGCGACGTGGCCGACCTGACCCGGTGCATCCGGGCCAACCTCGACTGCGCCGACATCTGCGACAGCACCGCCCGCGTGCTCACACGACACAGCGGCTACGACACCACCCTGCTGCGGTCGGTGCTCGAAGGGTGTGCGGTCGCCTGCCGCACCTGCGCGGCGGAGTGCGAGCTGCACGCCGACGACCACCGGCACTGCGAGTTCTGCGCCCGCGCTTGCCGGCTGGGCGAGGAGGCCTGCAACGCACTGCTCGGCACGCTGGCCTGACGGGCTCAGCCCGCCCGCCGACCGGCGCCACCATCGGTACGGCGCAGCACGCGCAGCGAACCCTCGACGCTGTGCTCGGTGAAGTCGCCTTCGAGCGCGCGCCGGTAGATGCGGTAGGGCGCCTGGCCGCCGTCGGCGGGGTCGGGGAACACGTCGTGGATCACCAGCAGGCCGCCACGCACGACGTGGTGCGCCCACCCGTCGAAGTCCGCCTGCGCGGCCTCATCGGTGTGCCCGCCGTCGATGAACACCATGCCCAGCGGGGCGCTCCAGAGCCGGGCGACGTCCGCGGACCTGCCGACGACCGCGATCACATGAGGCTCGAGCCCGGCGTCGGCGAGGGTCCGGCGGAACCGGCCGAGCGTGTCGAACCGTCCGCCGTCGGCGACCAGGCTCGTGTCGTGGTACTCCCAGCCGACCTGGTGCTCCTCGGAGCCGCGGTGGTGGTCGACGGTGACGACCAGCCCGCCGACGTCGCGGGCGGCCGCCGCGAGGAAGATCGTCGACTTGCCGCAGTAGGTTCCCACCTCCAGCACGGGACCAAGCAGCAGCGCGTCGCGGGCCGCCCGGTGCAGGGCAAGCCCCTCGGCGGTGGGCATGAACCCGGTCGCCTCCTCGGCTGCGTCCAGCAGGTCAGGTGTCATCGCGGGACGGTCCTCGGCTGCGCTGGGCATGGCCCGAAGTATGGCCGGTGCGCGGTCGAGGACGGACCGCGGCACCGGCCCGGCGGGCTACTCGGACGCGAACACGTCCGGCAGGAAGACCACCGGCATCGGCTTCGCCTTGACCTGGGTCTGGCGCATCCGGGCCCGTACGCCGGTCGGTGTATAAACGCAGCCGCGGTTGGCGCCGACACGGTCCAGGCCGGTGAGGTCGCCGGCCCCGAGGATGCCCTTGCGGCGGGTCATGCTCCAGAACATCGTCTGCCGCGGGTCGCGGCGAACGTGCCCCAGTCCCACCGCGTGCCCGATCT
>JALZDI010000324.1 GCA_030862655.1 Actinomycetota bacterium
GGCCCGAGCAGATGCCCGCCGCGATGCTTGCGGCGATGCGGGTGCTCACCGACCCGGCCGAGACCGGCGCCGTGACTGTCTGTCTGCCGCAGGACGTCCAGGCGCAGGCCCACGACTGGCCGGTGGAGCTGTTCGCCGAACGCGTCTGGCACGTACCCCGCCCGCAGCCGGAGCCGGCAGCGCTGGACCGCGCGGTCGAGATGATCCGCACCGCGCGACGACCGCTCGTGGTCGCCGGCGGCGGTGTCATCTACTCCCACGCGGCCGAGGCGCTCGCGCGGTTCTGCGAGGCCACCGGCATCCCGGTCGGGCAGAGCCAGGCGGGCAAGGGCACGCTGGTGCACGACCACCCGCAGTGCCTCGGCGCCATCGGGTCCACCGGCACGACCGCCGCCAACGCCATCGCCCGCGACGCCGACGTGGTGATCGGCGTCGGCACCCGCTACTCCGACTTCACCACCGCGAGCCGTACCGCGTTCCAGGCCGAGGGCGTGCGCTTCGTCAACGTCAACGTCGCCGCGCTCGACTCGGTCAAGCACGCCGGGGTCAGCGTGCTCGCCGACGCCCGTGACACCCTGGTCGCGCTCACCGAGAGGCTGCCCGGCTACCGCGTCGCCGACGACTACGCCGAGCAGGTACGCCGGCTCAAGGGCGAGTGGAACGACACCGTAGACCGTGCCTACCACCCCGACGCGGCCAACGCCGGGTCCGGGGGCCTGCTCACCCAGAGCGAGGTCATCGGCGTCGTCAACGAGATGTCCGACCCGCGCGACGTGGTCGTCTGCGCGGCCGGCTCGATGCCCGGCGACCTGCACAAGCTCTGGCGCACGCGCGACACCAAGGGCTACCACGTCGAGTACGGCTACTCCTGCATGGGTTACGAGGTGGCCGGTGGGCTGGGCGCGAAGATGGCGTGCCCGGACCGCGACGTGTTCGTGATGGTCGGCGACGGCTCGTACCTGATGATGGCCACCGAGCTCGTCACCGCGGTGCAGGAGCACGTGAAGGTCATCGTCGTGCTGGTGCAGAACCACGGGTACGCCTCGATCGGCGCGCTGTCCGAGGAGCTCGGGTCCCAGCGGTTCGGTACCCGCTACCGCTTCCGGTCAGAGGACTCCGGCCGTCTCGACGGTGCGCTGCTGCCCGTCGACCTGGCCGCCAACGCGCAGAGCCTGGGTGTCGACGTGGTCCGGGCCGGTAACGCCGACGAGCTCGCCGTCGCTGTGAAGACCGCCAAGGCCGCCACCCACAGCACCGTCATCCACGTCGAGACCGACCCGCTCGTCCCGGCACCGGACTCCCAGTCCTGGTGGGACGTCCCGGTGAGCGAGACCTCCACGCTGGAGTCGACGCGACGGGCGCGCGTCGTCTACGACCGCCACAAGGCGACCCAGCGTCCGTACTTCACGCCGTCCGAGACCACAGACGAGGAGACGACGTCATGACAGCCGACAGCCGGATCAGGGTGGGCTCCGCCCCCGACTCCTGGGGCGTGTGGTTCCCCTCCGACCCCGACCAGACGCCCGCCGACCGCTTCCTCGCCGAGGTCTCGCAGGCGGGCTATGACTGGATCGAGATCGGCCCTTACGGCTACCTGCCGACCGACGCCGCCGAGCTCGGCGACAGGCTCGAGCAGCACCGGCTGCGGGTCT
Organism: Actinomycetota bacterium; assembly: GCA_030862655.1. The sequence continues at coordinate 1,653 of JALZDI010000324.1, forward strand.
CGGCCGGCACCGTGTTCGAGCACCTGCACCAGCCGGAGTCCTGGGACCACGTGTGGCGGCAGGTCACCGACGTGGCCGCCCTCACCGAGGCGATGGGTGGCACGCATCTGGTGGTGATCCCCGAGCCGTGGCGGGACCACAAGACGGGAGAGCCCAAGGAGTCACGTGAGCTCTCGGCCGAGCAGTGGGAACGCCTGACCACCGGCATGGACAGGCTCGGGCAGCGTGTGCTGGACGAGTACGGCCTGCACGTGCAGTTCCACTCCCACGCCGACAGCCACGTCGGGTACCAGCGCGACATCGAGCGGTTCGTCGAGACGACCGACCCGCGCTACGTCAACCTCTGCCTGGACACCGGGCACGTGTCCTACTACCGCGGCGACAACCTCGAGCTCATCCGCAAGTACCCCGAGCGCATCGGCTACCTGCACCTGAAACAGGTCGACCCGGTGGTCATCGACAAGGTGCTGGCCGAGGACCTGTCCTTCCCCGAGGCGGTCCGGCTCGGCGCGATGGTCGAGCCGCCGCTCGGCGTACCCGAGATGCCGCCGCTGCTGGACGCCGTCGAGCGGCTGGGTGCCGACATCTTCGCGATCGTCGAGCAGGACATGTACCCCTGCGACCCTGACGCCCCGCTGCCGATCGCGCAGCGCACGCACACCTACCTGTCGTCCTGCGGCGGCGCGACGATGGAGATCGGAACGCCCCGGACGAGCACCCCGGGAGGCTCTCATGAATGATCACCCGGACCTGCGCGTGGCCGTCCTCGGTGTCGGCCAGATGGGCGCCTACCACACGGCAAGTCTCACCGAGCGGACCAAGGGCGCACGGGTCACGGTCATCAACGACTTCTCGGCCGAGCGGGCGGAGGCGGTGTCCGCGCAGACACCCGGTTCGCGCGTCGTCGCCGACCCGTTCGAGGCGGTCAACGCGGAGGACGTCGACGCCGTCCTGATCGCGACACCCGGGCCCGCGCACGAGGACCAGCTGCGGGCGTGTCTGGAGCGCGGGCTGCCGGTGCTGTGCGAGAAGCCGCTGACGCCGGAGCCGAGCACCGCCTACGACGTGGTGAAGACCGAGGCCGCGCTCGGCCGGCGGCTCATCCAGGTCGGCTTCATGCGCCGGTTCGACCACGAGTACGTCGCACTGCGCCGGCTGATCGCCGACGGCGGTCTGGGCGACCCGCTGGTCGTGCACTGCACGCACCGCAACGCGAAGGTGGTGCCGTACTTCACCGCCGAGATGATGATCAACGACGCGGTCGTGCACGAGATCGACACCACGCGCTACCTGCTCGGCGAGGAGATCACCGCGGTCCGTGCGATCAAGCCGACTCCCAGCTCGAAGAGCCCGCAGGGCCTCAGCGACCCGATGATCGTGCTCTTCGAGACCGAGTCGGGCCGGGTCGTGACGGTGGAGATCTTCGTCAGCACCGGGGTGGCGTACGAGGTTCGCACCGAGGTCGTCGGCGAGGAC
>JALZDI010000007.1 GCA_030862655.1 Actinomycetota bacterium
CGACCACGGTCGTCGGATGGCCGTCGCGCAGAAGCTGGCCGGCCTCTTCACGTCGTACGGCGCGCAGCGGCCGGCGATGGTGCGCGACTGGCTCGGCAAGCACGACACCGACGGCTACGACAGCCCGCTCGACCCCGACCACCGCTGGCAGGCCGAGCTGTGGCGTCGGCTGCGGGGGCACATCGGCACGCAGAGCCCGGCCGAGCGCGTGGAGGCGGCCCTGGCGGGGCTGCGTGAGGACCCCGGCCTGGTCGACCTGCCGGAGCGGCTCTCGCTGTTCGGCCCGACGCGGCTGACCACCGACCAGATCCAGGTGATCGACGCGCTCGCCGCGCAGCGGGAGGTGCACCTGTGGCTGCCGTACCCCTCGTTAGGGTTGTGGGAGCACGTCGCCGACGCGACCGTGGCCACGACGGCGCCGCAGATCCCCACCCGCCGCGCGGACCCGACCGCCGACGTGCCCGACCACGCGCTCGTCCGGTCGCTCGGCCGCGACGCCCGCGAGATGCAGCTGCGGCTGCAGGCGCACACCGACGTGCAGCACGACGATCACCTCACCACGGACGTGGGCGCCGCGACGCTGCTCTCAGCCCTGCAGCGCGACATCCACGCCGACCGTACCCCCGCCGGCGACCACCAGATGAGGGACGAGACCTCGGTCCAGGTGCACGCCTGCCACGGCCGGCAGCGCCAGGTCGAGGTGCTGCGCGAGGTGCTGCTCGGCCTGCTCGCCGACGACCCGACGCTCGAGCCGCGCGACATCATCGTGATGTGTCCCGACATCGAGTCCTACGCCCCGCTGGTCGCGGCCACGTTCGGGCTGTCGGCGGCCGACCTCGACGGAGCCCTGGACGGATACCGCGACCATGCGCACCCCGGACACCGCCTGAGCGTGCGGCTTGCCGACCGCGCGCTGCGCCAGACCAACCCCGTCCTCGCCGTCGCCGCCCGGCTGCTCGAGCTCGCCGACTCCCGCCTCACCGCCTCCGAGGTGCTCGACCTCGCGGCGATGCCGCCGGTGCGGCGGCGCTTCCACCTCGACGACGACGCCCTGGAGCGCCTGGGCGACTGGGTACGGCGATCCGGCGTCCGCTGGGGCCTCGACGCCGACGCGCGGGCGCCGTACGGACTGGACCAGGTCCACCAGAACACCTGGCAGTCCGGGCTCGACCGCATTCTCGTCGGTGTGACCATGGACGAGGACGACCTGCGCACGATCGACGACACGCTCCCGCTCGACGACGTCGACAGCAACGAGATCGACCTCGCCGGCCGGCTGGCCGAGATGCTCGACCGCCTCGGCGCGGCGGTCCACGCCCTCAACCAGGAGCAGCCACTCGACAAGTGGGTCGCGGCACTCGCCGACGCGATGGAGAGCCTGGTCGCGGTGGCGCCCCGCGACGCCTGGCAGCTGTCCCAGGCCCGCTGGCAGCTCACCGACACCCTCACCAACGCCGAGGGGTACGCCGAGGAAACCTCGCTGCGGCTCTCCGACATCCGCGCCCTGCTCGGCGAACGCCTCAAGGGGAGGCCGACCCGAGCCAACTTCCGCACCGGCGCCCTGACGATGTGCACGATGGTCCCGATGCGGTCGGTGCCGCACCGCGTGGTCTGCCTGCTCGGCCTCGACGACGGCGTCTTCCCGCGCACCACCCGCGTCGACGGCGACGACATCCTCGCCCGGCGTCCGCGGGTGGGGGAGCGCGACGCCCGCGCCGAGGACCGCCAGCTCTTCCTCGACGCGATCCTCGCGGCCGAGGAGCGACTGGTGTGCGTCTACTCCGGCGCCGACGAGCGCACCGGCTCGCCGCGCCCGCCCGCCGTGCCCCTCGGCGAGCTGCTCGACGTGCTCGACCGCACCGCACACACGAGGCAGGGCCGCGTTCGCGACCGCGTCCTCACCCGACACCCACTGCAGCCGTTCGACGCGCGCAACTTCGAGCCCGGCGCACTGGCGCGCGAGACCGCGTTCAGCTTCGACCGGTCGGCGTACAAGGGCAGCCGCGCCCTGCTCACCGAGCGCACGCCCCGACCTGCGTTCCTCCCGGCCCCGGTGCAGGAGCTGCCTCTGGAGACCGTCGAGCTCGACGCGCTCGTCCGGTTCCTCGAGCACCCGGCCAAGGGCTTCCTGCGGCAGCGTCTCGAGGCGACCACCACCGACGACGAGGACGAGCCCAGTGACGCGATCCCCGTCGACCCCGGCGGGCTGGAGAAGTGGGCCGTCGGCGACCGGCTGCTCCGCGCGGGCGTGGCCGGGATCGGGACCGACCATGCCGTCCGCGCCGAGTGGCTGCGCGGGCAGCTCCCGCCCGGACGCCTCGGCGACGACCTGGTGAACCCGATCAGCGAGCAGGTCGCCGGCCTGGTCGACACCAGCGCCCGGCTGCGCAGCATCGAGCCCGAGCACGTCGACGTGTCCGTGACCCTGCCGTCCGGCGGCACCCTCACCGGCACCGTGCCCAGCGTCCACGGCGACTGCATCGTGCGTGTCGTCTACTCCAAGCTGTCGCCGAAGCACCGCCTGCGCGCCTGGGTCTACCTCCTGGCGCTCAGCGCGCACGCCCCGCAGAGCGCCTGGCGCGCCGCGACGGTCGGGCGCAACCCCGACCGGCGCGGTGGCGACGTGGCGGGCTCCTTCCTCGGCGGCGTCGAGGCAGCGGACGCCCTTCGCCATCTCGACACGCTGGTGCGGGCCTACCGCACCGGCCTGACGTTCCCGTTGCCGCTGTCGCCGGACACCTCCTGCCGGTACGCCGGGAAGCGCGCGGAGGGCAAGTCACCCTTCGCCGCGGCCAGGTTCGCCGGGTACGCGTGGCGGCGCAAGGGCTCCGGCCCCGAGGAGTTCGGCGAGTTCGACGACGCAGCCCATCGGCTCGTCTGGGGCGACGCGCAGCTGGAGGTCCTGCTGCAGCACGCGCCGGACCCGGACGGCACCTACCCCGAGGAGCCACACCTGCTCGGCCAGCTCGCCCGCCGGGTCTGGTCGCCGCTGCTCTCGGCCGAGAGGCTCGACGCGCCATGACCGGCCCGCCGATCTTCGACCTGTGCGGCCCGCTGCCGCAGGGCACCACCGTGCTCGAGGCCAGCGCCGGCACCGGCAAGACCTTCACGATCGCCGGGCTCGCCGTCCGCTACCTCGCCGAGGGCGTTGCTCGCATCGACGAGCTGATGCTGGTGACGTTCGGGCGCGCGGCCACCGCCGAGCTGCGCGAGCGCGTCCGCGAACGCCTCGTCGAGACGACGACAAGCCTCGACGACCTCGACGCCGCACGACAGTCCACCGACGACCTGGTGCGCCACCTGGCGCAGGGCACCGACGCCGAGGTCGACGTGCGACGCCGGCGGCTGGCCACCGCGGCGGCGAACTTCGACGCCGCGACCATCGCCACCACGCACGGCTTCTGCCACCAGATGCTCGCCGGGATGGGCATCGCCGCCGACGTCGACCACGACGTGACCTTCGCCGAGTGGACCGGCGACCTGGTCAGCGACGTGGCCACCGACCTGTACGTCGCCGACTACGGCGCACCCGTCTCCCCGGGCGAGGAGCCGACGACGCCGCTGGACTTCCGCACCGCGAGCGCGGTGGCCGGCAAGGCCGTCGGTGACCCTGCCGCGCGCCTCGAGCCCGCCGACGCCGACCGGGCGACCTACCCCGAGGCGGCGGTGCGCTACCGGTTCGCCGCGCGCGCCCGCGACACCGTGGCGCAGCGCAAACGCGCGATGCGGGTGATGGACTACGACGACCTGCTGGTGCACCTGCGCGACGCGCTGACCGACCCCGAGACCGGCGAGGACGCCTGCGCCCGTGTGCGCAGCCGCTACAACATCGTGCTGGTCGACGAGTTCCAGGACACCGACCCGGTGCAGTGGGAGATCCTCGAGCGCGCATTCCACGGCCACCGCACGCTGGTGCTGATCGGCGACCCGAAGCAGGCGATCTACGCGTTCCGCGGCGCCGACGTCGCCACCTACCTGCTCGCCACCGAGGCCGCGGCGGCCAAGGCGACGTTGGGCACCAACTGGCGCAGCGACCGGCCGCTGGTCGACGCCCTGCTGCACGTGCTGGGCGACGTCGCCCTCGGCGACCCGCGCATCCTCGTGCGCGCGGTCACCGCCGGACATCCCGAGCCCACGCTCACCGGGGCGCCCGTCGACGCACCGCTGCGCATCCGTGCCGTCCCGCGCAAGGCCCTCGGTGTCGAGGAGCCGGAGAAGCCCCTCACGGTCGGCGACGTGCGTGCGTTCGTCGCCCGAGACGTCGCCGCCGACATCGTCGACGTGCTCTGCTCTGACGCGCAGATCACCGTCGGCGTCGACAAGCGGCCGGTCGAGCCGGCGGACATCGCCGTGCTCGTGCAGCGCAACGAGGACGGCGTCACCGTGCGAGACGCGCTTTCCGGGCTGGGCGTACCCGTCGTGCTGCTGGGCACGATCAGCGTGTTCTCGTCACGGGCGGCGCGTGACTGGCGCACCTTGCTGACGGCGCTGGAGCAGCCGCACCGGCCGGGGCTCGCGCGTGCCGCGGCCCTGACCGACTTCGTCGGATGGACCGCCACGGACCTGGCTACGGCTGACGACGCGACCCTGGACGCGCTGGGTGCGCGGCTACGGGAGTGGGCCGCGGTGCTCACCGGCAGGGGCGTCGCGGCCCTGCTGGAGCGCATCACCGCCACCTACGGCCTGACCGGTCGCGTGCTCGCCCGCGAGGACGGCGAGCGCGACCTCACCGACCTGCGGCACATCGGCCAGGCGCTGCACGCGCAGGCGACGCAGAGCCGCGGCGGTGTCGCCTCGCTGGTGGAGTGGCTGCAGCACCGCATCAACGAGGCCAGGGACGACCCCGACGAGGAGCGCAGCCGCCGCCTGGAGTCCGACGCCAAGGCGGTGCAGGTGCTCACCGTGCACCGCAGCAAGGGGCTTCAGTTCCCGATCGTCTACGCGCCCTTCCTGTGGAGCCGGTGGGTGCCGACCGACCCCGACCCGCTGAGACTGCACGACGACACCGGCGCGCGGGTGCTCGACGTCGGCTCGCGCGGAGGCCCGGCGTACGACGAGCACAAGGCCGCCCACCTGGCCGAGGACGCCGGCGAGTCGCTGCGGCTGGCCTACGTCGCACTGACCCGCGCCAAGTGCCAGGTCGTCACGCACTGGGCGCCGACGACCACCACCGCATGCGCGCCGTGGCACCGGCTGCTCTTCGGTGTGCGCACGACCGGTGGCGTGGTGCCGGACAAGGTCGCGGTGCCCACCGACCACGCGGCGCGGGAGCAGCTGACCGCGATCGCGAGCACGTCGGACGGCGGTGTCAGCGTCGAGGCTGCCCACCGCGGCACGTCGGAGGCGCTGTCTTCCCGGGCAGCACCCCCGCCCGAACTCGGCGTGCGCGCGTTCGACCGGGTGCTCGACCTGACGTGGGCGCGCACGTCGTACTCGCGGCTGACCGCGGCGCTGCACGAGCAGGCCCGCGGGCAGGTCACCAGCGAGCCGGACACGCCCGGCGTCGTCGACGAGGTGCCGGTGGCGCCGGAGAGCACGGGGGAGCCCACGGCGACCACGGACTGGCCGGCCTCGCCGATGGGCGACCTGCCCAGCGGGGCCGCGTTCGGCACACTGGTGCACCGGGTGCTCGAGAGGGTCGACTTCGCGGCGGCCGGACTGCGCGCGGAGATGGTGCGGGAGTGCTCGGCGGCGGGTGCGGAGCGGTTCGTGGGCGTCCCCTCCGAGGTGCTCGCCGACGCGCTGGTGCCGGCGCTTCAGACGTCTCTGGGGCCGCTGGCCGGCGGGCGCCGGCTGGCCGACATCGCCGTAGACGACCGGCTGGACGAGCTCGACTTCGAGCTGCCGCTGGCCGGGGGCGACGTGCCGACCGGAGAGGCGGCGGTGGGGCAGATCGCCACCCTGCTGCGGCGTCACCTGCCCGCCGACGCTCCGCTGGCCGACTACGCCGACGACCTCGCCGTGCCGGTGCTCGCGTCGCAGAAGATGCGCGGGTTCCTCACCGGCAGCATCGACGCGGTGCTGCGGGTGCGCGATGACGACGGCGTTCCGCGCTACCTGGTGGTCGACTACAAGACCAACTGGCTCGGTGGCGAGCCACTGCTGACCGCCGGGCACTACCGGGCTCCGGCCCTGGCGCGGGCGATGCGGCGCGCGCACTACCCGCTGCAGGCGCTGCTGTACTCCGTGGCGCTGCACCGCTTCCTGCGCTGGCGGCAGCCCGGCTACCGACCGGACGTGCACCTCGGCGGCGTGCTCTACCTGTTCCTGCGCGGCATGTGCGGCGCGGACACCCCGGTCGTCGACGGGGTGCCGTGCGGGGTGTTCTCGTGGGCTCCGCCCGCGGGGCTGGTCGAGGACCTGTCGGACCTGCTGGACGGAGGTGGGCCGTGACCGCGGTGGAGGCCACGCTGGTGGACGCACACGACGTGCAGCAGGTGCGCCGGGCCGACGGGCTGCTGGGCGTGTTCAACCGCGCCGGTGTGCTGGGCGCGGCCGACGTGCACGTCGCGCATCGGCTGCGGCGGCTCGGCGGGGAGAGCGACGAGCGCGTGCTGCTGGCGGCCGCGCTGGTCGTGCGCGCGGTGCGGCAGGGGTCGGTCTGCGTGGAGGTCACCTCGGCTTCCGGGTCGACTGCGGTGGACGGTCTGACCGCCGAGCAGGTGGCCGCGCTGCCGTGGCCCGCGCCCGGTGACTGGGTGGCGGCGCTGGAGGCCAGCCCGCTGGTCGCGGTGGGGGAGACCGGGCCGGCGGACCGTCCGCTGCGCTGGGTCGACGGGCTGCTCTACCTGGACCGGTACTGGCGGCAGCAGCAGGCGATCGCGGGCTACGTCGACACGGCCGTGGCGCAGCCGGTGCTGACCTCAGATAAAGACACACTGACGACAACGCTGACGCGGCTGTTCCCGGGTGACGCACCCGACCGGCAGCGGCTGGCGGCCGTCGTGGCCGTGCACCGCCGGCTGAGCATCCTGGCCGGCGGCCCGGGCACCGGCAAGACCACCACGGTGGCGAAGATCCTCGCGGTGATGCAGGACCAGGCGGGGGGCGGGCTGCGGGTCGCGCTGGCCGCACCGACCGGCAAGGCGGCGGCCCGGTTGCAGGAGGCGGCCAACGCTGCCGCCGCGGCTCTCCCGGAGCAGGACCGGGCTCGGCTCCGGCAGCTCAAGGCCGCGACTCTGCACCGGCTGCTGGGCTACAAGCCCGGTGCACGCACCCGGTTCTGGCACGACCGCGACAACCGGCTCGCCTACGACGTGGTCGTGGTCGACGAGGCGTCGATGGTGTCGCTGACGATGATGTCGCGGCTGGTGGACGCGCTGCGGCCGTCGTGTCGGCTGGTGCTGGTGGGCGACCCCCACCAGCTCGCGTCGGTGGAGGTCGGCGCGGTGCTCGGGGACCTCGTCGAGCGGCCGGTGCCCGGCGTACCCGCGAGGGGCGGACCGGTGGAGGCGCTGGCGGGCGACGACCTGGCGGGCCTCTCGCCGCCCGAGCGGGACCGTGCGCTCACCGCCGGGGTGGTGCGGCTGTCGCACGTGTACCGCTTCTCCGAGGAGATCCAGGAGCTGGCCGACGCGATCCGCAGCGGCGATCACGACGTCGTGTCCGGGGTGGTGGCGAAGGGCTACGCGTGCCTCGAGTTCGTCGAGGACGACCCGGCGACGAGCACCGACCTCGGCACCGTGCACTCCGACGTGGTCTCCGCCGGCGGCGAGCTGGTGAGCGCGGCACGTGCCGGTGACGCCGTGCGCGCGCTGGCGGCGCTGGAGCGGCACCGGCTGCTGTGCGGGCACCGGGAGGGTCCGCACGGCGTCGCGACCTGGGGGAGCCGGGTCGAGGAGTGGCTGGCCGAGGAGATCGACGGCTACGGGCGCGAGGGTCTCTGGTACGTCGGGCGCCCCCTGCTGGTCACCTCGAACGACTACCAGCTGCGGCTGTTCAACGGCGACAGCGGCGTGGTGGTCGACGTCGACGGTCACCCGCGGGCGGCGTTCCGTCGCGACGGCGAGGTCGTGACGCTGCCGACCAGCCGGCTGTCCGAGGTACAGACCGTGCACGCGATGTCGGTGCACCGCAGCCAGGGCAGCCAGTTCGACACGGTGACGGTCGTGCTGCCGCCCGCGGAGTCGCCGCTGTCGACCCGTGAGCTTCTCTACACCGCGGTCACGCGGGCCAAGCAGCACGTGCGGATCATCGGGACCTCCGAGGCGCTGGCGGCGGCCGTGCAGCGGCCGATCGTACGGGCGAGTGGGCTGCGCGGGCGCGGCTGATCGTGCTCACGACCGTCAGGGCCGCCCGGAGTCCATCTGGGTGGCCAGCGCCTTCAGCGCCTCGAGAGCGGTCGCGGTCAGCACCTCCTTCGGGTCGCCGTCGAACCGGTGGTGACGGCACGTGCCGCCGTCCGCCCCGGCGACCGCGATGTAGACCGTGCCCGGCGGCTGGCCCTCCTGCTCGTCAGGCCCGCCGACGCCGGTCACGGCGACGGCGACATCGGCGTCGAGCAGCCGTCGCACGCCCTCGGCCATCGCGGTGCCGCAGTCCTCGGAGATGACCCGCCCGCGGGGGACGCCGAGGACCTTGTACTTGACCTCGTCGTCGTAGGCGACCACACCGCCGCGGAACCACGAGGACGAGGACGACGCGGCCCCCAGATGCGCCGCGACCTGGCCACAGGTGAGCGACTCCGCGGTGGCGACGGTGAGGCCGGCCTTCTGCGCCCGCCGGGACACGGTCTCCGCTATCTCGTAGGCCTCATCGCTGAGCTGGGGTGTCTCCATCGCAGCAGTATCCCCGGTCTCACCGCCGCGGCCGGATGGGGATCACTGCTACTGAGCGCGCCTCGGCGACCTGCCGTTACACGTCTCGTCGTCGATAGTGCTGAGGAGTCTTGTTTGCGTCATGGAGGCCGCTTATTCGGGCCGGTTTCCGTCCACAGGCGCGCCGGTCTGCGTGGTTGTCCCCAGCCGGCGTTTGGCTGGCTGTGTGGGGTGGTGGGGTGGTCGTAGTGTTCGAACATGTGTTCGCCAGGCTTGTCGTCGGTGGACCGTCTCGCGCAGGCGGTCGCCGGGCTGCGGGCCGACAACCTCGCCCTGCTCACCGCACGGGAGTTGGAGGTGCGGGTGCGGGACCTGCGGCGGCTGGCGGACCAGGTGGAGGCGGTGTTCGCGGCTGCGACGGCGGCGTTCGAGGACAGTGAGGCGTACAGGGAGGTGGGGGCGCGCACCGGTGCGTCGTGGCTGCGGCACCAGCTGCGGATGAGTCCGGGTGAGGCGCGCCGCCGGATCCGGGTCGGTCAGCGGCTGAAGGATCTGCCGGTGACGCGGGCGGCGTTCCTGGTCGGGGAGATCGGTCTGGGCCAGGTGGAGGTGCTGGTCGGCGCGGTCGACGACCTCGGGCTGAGGGTGGTGCGGGGGGCGGAGGCGGAGCTGGTGGCGCTGGCCCGGCTGCACGATCCGTGGGAGCTGCGTGAGCAGATCCGCAAGCTCACGTACGCGGTGGACCCTGACAGTGTCGATGCGAAGCAGCGCAACGCGTTGGCCAAGCGGCATTTCACCGTGACGCCGGTGGGGGATGAGTGGGTGGCCAAGGGGGTGCTGGACGCGAGACCGGTGCGCTGGTCGCCACGGTGCTGGACACCCTGTCCAAGCCCGAACCGGGTGATGAGCGTTCGGCGGGGCAGCGTCGTGCCGACGCGCTGGGCGAGGTATGCCGCGCGGTGCTCGACGCGGGGCTGCCGCAGGACAACGGGGTCCGGCCCCCATCTGACCGTGGTGCTGTCCTGGGAGGCGCTGGTGGGCCGGCTGGGGGCGGCGCCGGCGCAGCTGGACGGGTTCGGCCCTATCTCCACCAGCCTGGTGCGGCAGCTGGCCTGCGACGCAGGGATCGCCAGAGTCGTCATCGCTCCGGACGGCAGCCCGCTCGAGCTCGGCCGCACCGCCCGCACCGCCTCGGCCGCCCAGCGGCGGGGGGCCCCGGGTGCGTGACCACGGCCGCTGCCGGGTCCCGGGGTGTCGTAGCCGGCTGGTGCAGCTGCACCACACCGTGCACTGGGTCGACGGTGGCCACACCGACCTCGACAAGCTCGTCAGCCTGTGCCCGCGCCATCACCGCAACGTGCACTCGGGCCGACTACGCATCCAGACCGGAGGCGGCCAGTTCCGGTTCCTCACCCAACACGGACAACAGCTGCACGACCACCGACCCCAGAGCCAACGCATCGTCACCGGCCTCACCCAGCAGGTGCTCGACCTCGCCTGACACGCTTCGTCCGCACGGGTGGCGGCGCCCCACGGGCAACGCTGTGGACCTGCCACTCACATGGTCTGGAGCAGGTCGCGCAGCCGCCGGATCTCGGCAGTCTGCCCGGCAGCGATGTCCGCGGCCACCTCGCTGATCCGCACGTCCCGGCCCTCATCCATCGCCTGCCCAGCCATGCCGATCGCGCCTTGATGGTGGGCGACCATGGACCGCAGGAACAGCCGGTCGAAGCGCCGGCCCTGGCTGGCGGCGAGCCGGTGCATCTGCGTGTCCGTGAGCATGCCGGGCATCAACGGGCCGTGATGCGCGTGGTGCTCGAGGTCGTCGGCGGCCGGCGCGTCGAAGCCGTGGTTCTCCAGCCAGGCGGCCATCTCGTGGATCTCCGCGCGCTGGGCGTCGGCGATCCGCTGTGCCACCGCCCGCACCTGCGGGTCGCGGGCGCGCGTGCGGGCGAGCCCGCCCATCTCCAGCGCCTGCGCGTGGTGCGGGATCATCATCTGCACGAACGCGACGTCGGCCCGGTTGGGCTGGACCGCGGGCAGGCGGGCATCGGGCGGCAGTGTCTTGGCGGGCTCACCGGGACGACCTGGCTGGATGATCGTGCCCTCTGCAGCGCGGTCGGTGGTGGGCCCGTCGGAGCGCTCGGCCGCCCGCGCTGCCTGGGACTGCGAGGGCTCGGCGGCCGACGACCGCTCGTCGGAGGAGCAGGCGCTGCCCGCCGCGAGCACCAGCACCAGCACCAGCACCGGAGCCAGCTGCCCGACGAGGCCCGGCCGGGTGGCGCGGTCGGGTGCCGCATCCGTCGTACTGCCGCAGTGCCGCACAGCTCCTCCTCACCAAAAGTAGTTGCTCTGTGACCTTGCGTGTCTGGGCCAGCCTACGTGAGGATCAGTCTGGGCATAGACCCCTGACCCGGAGGTTCCCGACATGCCACGCAGCACCGTCGTCCCCAGATCTCGCCGCGCGCGGCGCCTTGGTCTCGTCGCCGCAGCGGCACTCGCCCTCGGGGTGAGCAGCCTCAGCGCGCCCGTGCTCGCCCACGACGCCTCCGGCGGGGCGAGGGCCGAGCAGCGGGACCCGCGCTGCGGGCCGGAGCAGCAGCAGGCGCTGCAGCGCGCCGGCGACCGGTTCGCCCGGGGGTGCCTGCCCGGTCAGGACATCGCTCGCATGGACGACAGCAACGCCCAGCTTGAGCCCGGGGAGACCGCGAGTCGGAACATGACGCTGCTGGCCAACCTCCCCAAGAGCGGCGCGTTCGAGGAGTACGGCGCGTTCAACAGCGACCTCGCGTTCCAGGGGCAGTACGCCTACGCCGGCAACTACAACGGGTTCAACGTCTACGACATCAGCAACCCGGTCAGTCCGGAGCTGGTCACCCAGGTCGTCTGCCCCGGCTCGCAGAACGACGTGTCCGTCACCGGAGACATCCTCGTGCTGTCCACCGACTCCAGCCGCAGCGACGCCTCCTGCGCGAGCACGTCGCAGTCGGCGGAGCAGGAGGCCTCGTGGGAGGGCCTCAAGGTCTTTGACATCAGCGACCCCGCGAACCCGGAGTACGTCGCCGCGGTCGAGACCGCGTGCGGCTCGCACACGCACACGCTGGCCCCGAGCAAGGACCGCAGCGACCTCTACGTCTACGTCTCCTCGTACAGCCCGCGTGACAGCTACCCCGACTGCCAGCCGCCGCACGACCAGATCAGCGTCGTGGACATCCCGGTCGAGTCCCCGGCCGACGCGTCGCTGGTCGCCGAGCCGGTGCTGTTCCCCGAGGGTGGCAACCCAGGCAGCGAGAACGGCTCGCGGCAGACGACCGGCTGCCACGACATCACGGCCTACCCGAGCAAGGACATCGCCGCAGGAGCCTGCATGGGCGATGGCGTGCTGATCGACATCTCCGACCGCGAGGCGCCGGTGGTGACCGAACAGGTGCGTGACGACGAGAACTTCGCCTTCTGGCACTCGGCGACGTTCAACAACGCCGGCACCAAGGTGGTCTTCACCGACGAGCTCGGCGGCGGGGGCGCGCCGACCTGCAACCCCTCGATCGGCGACACCCGCGGCGCGAACGGCATCTACGACATCGTGGGCGGCGAGCTCGAGTTCCGCAGCTACTACAAGATGCCGCGCACCCAGTCCAACACCGAGAACTGCGTGGCCCACAACGGGTCGCTGGTGCCGGTGCCCGGCCGGGACATCATGGTGCAGGCGTGGTACCAGGGCGGCATCTCGGTCTTCGACTTCACCAACTCCCGGCAGCCGCGTGAGCTGGCCTGGTTCGACCGCGGCCCGCTGTCGGACGAGGAGCTGCTGCTCGGTGGCTCGTGGTCGGCGTACTACTACAACGGCTTCGTCTACTCCAACGACATCCAGCAGGGGTTCGACGTGCTGGACATCGACCACCCGGCGTTCGTCCCCGCCAAGGAGCACCGCTACGACGTCCTGAACCCGCAGAGCCAGCCGAGCTTCAACGGCTGAGCCTGCACGCACGGCGGTGGCGGGTCCGGAGCCTGCACCGGACCCGCTCAGCCGGGCCGCACCGGGCACCGCAGGGCGCCGGGTGCTCGCGTCAGCGTTGCGTGAGCTCCACCGCGGCCTTCTCGATCTCGTCCTCGCTGACCAGGACGTGGCGCGCGGCGTCCCCGAGGGGGATGAAGCTGTCCCGACCGGTCACCCGCGACACCGCGCCGGTGAACCCACGCTCCACCAGAGCGGTGACCACGGCCTCGGCCACGCCCCCGGTGCGCCTGGTCTCGTCCGCGACGAGCACCCGACCGGTCGCCGCCGCCTCACGCATCAGGTCGTCGACCGGGAGCGGCGCGAGCCAGCGCAGGTCGAGCACCCGGCAGGAGAGGTTGCGCTCCTCCAGCCGGCGCGCCACCCGCAGGCTCATCGGCAGGCCGTTGGCGAACGTCACGAGGGTGAGGTCCGACCCGGCGCCGTGTGTCCGTCCGCGCCCGACGGCTGCGAGGCTCTCGGCCTGCTCGAGCGTCGGGTACGGCGCCAGCCAGCCCTCGTCGCCCTCGGCGTGCAGGTCTCGAGTGTGGTAGAGCGCGATCGGCTCCAGGAACACGCAGACTCGACCGTCGGAGCGCGCAGCGGCGACACACGACTGCAACATCGCTGCCGCGTCATCGGGACGAGAAGGTGACGCGACGACCAGGCCCGGGATGTCGCGCAGCGCCGCCACTGCGTTGTCGTTGTGGAAGTGGCCGCCGAACCCCTTCTGGTACGCGTACGCGGCGATCCGCAGCACCATCGGGTTGGCGTACTGCCCGGCGGAGAAGAAGGGAAGCGTCGCCGCCTCCCCACGCAGCTGGTCGGCCGCGTTGTGCAGGTACGCAAGGTACTGGATCTCGGGGATCGGCAGCAGCCCGCACAGCCCGGCACCGAGGGCCAGGCCGAGGACCGACTGCTCGTCGAGCAGAGTGTCGAACACGCGCGCACGGCCGAACCGCCGCTGCAGGCCCCGGGTGACGCCGTAGACGCCTCCCTTGCGCGCGACGTCCTCGCCGTACACGAACGACTCGGGGCAGGTCTCCAACGTGTGCGCCAGGGCCCGGTTGACCGACTGGGCCAGGGTGAGCCGCGGCGCGGCTGGGGCATCCGCCGTGCTCGCCGTGACCACCGCACTCTGCCGGTGCCTGGCGTGCGTCGTCGCGGGTTGCCGCAGCGGGCGCATGACCTCTTCGGCCGAGGACAGGCGGCGGGCGTCGGCCACCTCGTCGGCGACCCGCAGCACCTCGGCCCGCTTGGCCTCGTAGCGCTCGCGGACCTGCCCCGGCGTGAGGATCCTACGGCCGACCAGGAGCCGCGCGGTCGCCAGCACCGGGTCGCGGCGCTCGTCGGCGGTGACCTCGTCCCGGCTTCGGTAGGAGCTCTCCACGTCCGACCCGGCGTGTCCCATCAGCCGCACCATGCTCAGGTGCAGAAAGGCGGGGCGCCGGCGGGTGCGTACCCATGCCGCGGCCCGTCGGGCCACCGCGAAAGTCTCCACCACGTCGCACCCGTCCGCGCTGAAGTACTCCACCTCCGGCATGCGTTCGAACCGCTGTGCCACCCAGCCCGGTGGCGTCGGCACGCTGATCCCGAGCCCGTTGTCCTCGCACACGAACAGGACCGGCATCGGCAGGCCCTGGTGCGCCGTGTGCGCGGCCGCGTTGATGGCGCCGAGGGCCGTCGAGTGGTTGACCGAGGCGTCGCCGAAGCTGCAGACGGTCACGGCATCGGCCGGCCACGCCGCGGCCAGCCTCAGCCGCCCGGCCCGGCCGAGGGCCCAGGCCACCCCCACGGCCCGGGGCAGGTGTGAGGCGATCGTCGAGGTCTGCGGGATGACCGACAGGGCCGCGTTGCCGAACACCTTGTGCCGGCCGCCGGCGATCGGCTCGTCGGCGGCGGCGACGACGCCCAGCAGGACGTCGCGCAGGGGGTCCTGGCAAGGCACCTGCCGGGCCCGCTGCAGGTAGAAGCCGCCCGATCGGTAGTGCAGCAGCGCCGGGTCGTCGGGACGCAGTGCTGCGGCCACCGCGGCGTTGCCCTCGTGACCGGAGGACCCGATCGTGTAGAAGCCCCGCCCGCGCTGCTGGAGGTCCCGCGCGGCGAGGTCGAGGTGCCGGCTGCCGAGCTGGGAGTCGAACAGCGCCAGCAGGAGGTCGTCGGGCACATCGCGGCCCCCGGCTGCCCGCGGTGCCGCCTGCTGCGGGGCGAGCTCCGCGAGACCCTGCAGGAAGAGCACGTCGACGTGCTCGGTCATGGTGGCGCCGCCGGCCCGAGCATGGGTCCAGGGTGGTGTCCGCGCCCCGCCAGGACAAGGGTCACGGCCTGCCGTCCGCTTCGTCACCTATTGACCATTGGTAACCAACTGACTACTTTGCGTGTGCTCGAAACACGAGCACTCTTGGTGACCCCCAAGGGACGGTGTGCGAACAGAAGGGCAACCCCCATGTCCCGATCACTCCTGCGTCGACGCATGCTCGGCCTCGGTGCCGCCGCGGCTACCGCCGCCCTGGTCCTGGGCTCGACGACGGCCGCGACCGCGCGCCCCGACGACGCTCGGCTCGGCTCCTCCGGGAGCACGGGCGCCGGCGAGGCGGCGGCCGCGCTGGCGCGTGAGTTCGGCATCAGCACGGCCGCCGCGAAGCAGCGCCTGCAGGACGAGCGCCGGCAGGACCGGTTGGCCGATCGTGTCGTCGCCGCGCTCGGCGAACGGCGTACCGGCGGCGCCTACATCGCCCCTACCACCGGCGACGTCGTCGTCACGGTGACAGGTGCCGCGGCAGCACGTGACGTCCGTGCCTCCGGCGCCACCGCCCGCCGGGTCGAGCACTCCTCCGCGGGTCTCGACGCGGTACACGAGAGGCTCGACCGGTTCGCGCGGCGCTCCGGTGCCGGCCGGGTGCTGGGGTGGTACGTCGACGTGCGTGACAACGTCGTCACGGTCACCGCCGCGGCCGGCGCCGACGGGAGGGACACCCGACAGTTCCTGCACGAGGCACGCTCGTACGGCGACCGCGTCGAGATCGAGCGCTCACAGGCCGACGCCGTACCCGCTGCCTACCTGTACGGCGGTCAGCAGGTGCAGATGAGCAGCGGCGGTATCTGCTCCAACGGCTTCAACGCCCGAACCTCCTCCGGGGCCTACATCCTGCTCACCGCGGGCCACTGCGCGCAGGGCTCCCCGACCTTCAGCCGCAACGGGGTCACGATCGGCGGCACCCGCGGCT
>JALZDI010000325.1 GCA_030862655.1 Actinomycetota bacterium
GGCCCGGGCGCGGGGGCGGCGACGTCGCGCGTGCCCAGGGCTCGTGCGGCGACCCGCACCGCACGCGGCGCGGTGGTGCGCAGACCGACGCGGGGTGCGGGCTCGTCGAGCACCCGCCCGGAGAGTACGACGGACAGCGCGTCGGTGTCGGGTGTCTGCGCGGACGCCAGGGTCAGCCGCAGCGTGCGTCCGTCGGCGGACAGCCGGGGGCTCCCCAGTGACTGCGCGCCGGCGAAGAACTCGGGGCGGGCGTCGGTGACCGGCAGCCGGTCGGGCGACCGCCAGGTCAGCGCGAACGTGCCCGCCGTACTGCCCGGGGCCACCCGCCAGCGCCCGACCCGGTCGTCGTCGCTCGGCTTCGGGGTTGGCGAGTCGAAGGAGCCGTCGGGGCGTTCGGGTCCCGGGGCGGCGAGGGCCGGGGGCAGAAGCGCGCCCAGCAGAAGAACCGAGGCAGCGGTCACCAGGCCGCGGCGGGCAGCGCGCATGAGATCTCCAGTTGTGTCCCCCGTAGGTGAGCCAATGATGGACCGGCTCGGGAGGCTCCGCCAGGGAATCCGCGGACTCGTTGTGACAACGCCACATCCTGTGGCGCGCTCGTGCAGCCTCGGCGCGAGGACTTCGCGTCGAGACTGCGCGAACGCCTCACCAGCAGTCGGGGTGGTGGTCCCGCCACGGCGCGGCCTGCTCGATCTGCGCCGACAGCGCGAGCAGCAGGTGCTCCTGCGCGGGCCGGCCCGCGAGCATCACGCCCACCGGCAGACCGTCGTCGGTCCAGTGCAGTGGCAGCGAGACCGCGGGCATCCCGGTGACGTTCCATGCCGAGGTGAAGGGAGTGAACCGCTTCTGGTTCTCGAAGTCCCGGGCCGGGTCGCCGTCGTCGCGGATCGAGCCCACCGGGGCGGGCGGGGCCGCGAGCGTCGGGGTGAGCACCGCGTCGTACGGCTCGAGCGCGCGCAGCGCGACCGCGGCGATGCGGCGCAGGTCGGCGACGGCGAAGCCGAAGTCGACGGCGCCGACCTCGGCGGCCCGGTCGCCCAGCCAGCGGGTGAGTGGGCGCAGCAGCGGCCGCTGCTCCGGGGGCACCAGCGACATCGCACTGAGCACCGCCCAGCAGGTCTCGAACACCGGCACGGCCTCCGGGGTCAGCGGCGGCTCGATCTCCTCGACGTCGTGGCCGAGCCGCTCGAGCAGGGCGGTGGCGTCGTCGTGGGCGGCCAGGCACTCCGGTGCCACGTCGACATCGGCGATCAGCGGGATGCTGAACCGGGCGACCCGCAGCCGCCCCGGCTCGCGGTCGCACCAGTCCAGGAAGCTCCCCTCGCCCGGCGGCGGCTGCGCCGGCGGGTACGGGTCGCCCACGACGGGGCCGGCCAGCACGTCGAGCATCGCCGCCGCGTCGCGGACGGTCCGGGTCAGCGGTCCCGAGGTCGCAAGCCCGACCAGGTCGCCGTACATCGGCGCGGGGCTCACCCGCCCGCGGCTGGGCTTGAGCCCGAACAGCCCGCAGACGCTGGCCGGGATGCGGATCGAGCCGCCGCCGTCGGACCCCTGCGCCCAGGGCACCAGGCCGGCCGAGACGGCGGCGCCCGCGCCGCCGCTGGACCCTCCGGCGCTGCGGGACAGGTCGTAAGGGGTGCGGGCCGGAGGTGCCACCTCGGGCTCGGTGTAGCAGGGGCTGCCGAACTCGGGGGTGTTGGTCTTGCCGAGACTCACCAGGCCGGCGCGCTGCAATCGCAGCACGACCTCGTCGCTGAGGTCGGGCACGAACTCGGCGAACACCGCCGACCCGAACGTCGTGCGCACGCCCGCGGTCAGGTTGAGGTCCTTGACCGCGGTGGGTACGCCGAGCAACGGCGGGAGCGCAGCTTTGTCGTCAGCATGACGGATGGTTTCGTCGGCCTTCCCGGCGTCGGCCAGCGCCTGGTCGGCCATGACGGTGACGAAGGCGCCGACCTCGTCGCTGAGCCGGGAGATCCGGTCGAGGTAGTGCTCGGTCAGCTCGGCGGAGGAGACCTCGCCGGCACGGATCGCGGCCGCCTGCTCCAGCGCGCTCAGGTCGTGCAGCCGGCCGGTCACGACCGCAGCTGGTCCTCGATACGCCGCACCTTGGCGGTGAGCTGGCCGGTGTGGCCGGGGCGGATGTCGGCCTTGAGCACCAGGCCGACCCGGGGCGACCGTGCGGCGACGACGTCGACGGCGCGCTTGACCACGGCCATCACCTCGTCCCACTCGCCCTCGATGTTGGTGAACATGGCGTTGGTCTCGCAGGGCAGCCCGGACTCGCGCACCTCGCGCACGGCGTCGGCGACGGCCTCGGCGACGCCGCCGGTCTCGTCCGCCGTACCCGGGCTGATGCTGAAGGCGACGATCATGGGGCCAGCCTGCCACCTGCCCGCGTCGGGCAGGATGGAGGTGTGCAGCTGAGCAGGTACCGCTTCCGGTCGGCCTGGCAGGTCGACGCGGACGACGGCGCGGTGTTCGAGGTGTTGGCCGACTTCGCCTCCTACCCGCGCTGGTGGCGGCAGATCCGGTCGGTGGAGCGGATCGACGACGACACGGCGTCGGTGCTGTGCCGGTCGGCGCTGCCGTACGCGCTTCGGCTGCGGGCGCAGCGCACCTGCGAGGACCGCGAGCGCGGAGCCTTGGAGGTCCGGCTGACCGGCGACCTGGACGGCTGGTCGCGCTGGACGCTGCGGCCGGCCGGTCGCCGTACCGCGCTGGTCTACGAGCAGGAGGTCGTCGTGCACGGCCGGATGCTGCGCTGGGCCGGGCTGGTCGCTCGCCCGCTGCTGCGGCTCAACCACGCCTGGATGATGCGCAGCGGGCGGCTCGGCCTGGACCGCTGGCTGGGCTGACGGCAGTTGACGCCACGGCGGTCTTCGGGGACCACCGAGCCATAGCGTCGACCGACGTACGCGTGGTCGAGGCGTACGGCCGCACCACCGCGTTTGGTGCGGCCGGCCGGACGGGATACTCGCGGGCATGACGTCGGCCGAAGCGAGGGCCTCCCGGTGATCCGGCGAGGGGTGACGCTCGTGCTCGCCTGCTGCCTGCTCGTGTCCTGCAGCACCGGCGAGAGCCAGCGTCCGGCGGCCGAGCCCGAGAGTACGGCGAGCGCCTCGCCG
>JALZDI010000061.1 GCA_030862655.1 Actinomycetota bacterium
GCGCAACCGCGGGGCGCGGGAGGGGCCTCCGCCGCCACCGGCGAGCGCCACGCCGTACCAGCAACCGCCTCCGCTGCAGCCGCCGCGACCGCCCAAGGGGCGCAGCCTGTTCGGCGTCACGATGGCCTCCGTGCTGGTCGCCCTCGGCGTCGTCGCCGCGGTCGAGACGTCGGGTGTCGGGCTGCCGTGGTCGGTCTACCCCGCGGCCGCGCTGACCGTGATCGGGTTGGCCCTGGTCGCCGGCGCTTTCCGCGGCCGCAGCACCGGGCTGGGGTTCGTGGGGTTCGTGGCCGCCGCGGTGCTCGCGGTCGCCACGCTCGCGCCGAACCCGTCGATCGGGGACGTGCAGGTGCGGCCGGTGCGGTCGGCGTTGCTGCAGGACAGCTATGAGCGCACCGCCGGGCGGATCAACCTCGACCTGACCGACATCCAGGACGTCGCCGCGCTCGACGGCCGGGTGCTGAACCTCGACCTGCGGGCCGGCGCGGTGGTCGTGGAGGTCCCGGAGGACCTCGACGTCACCGTGACCAGCCGGGTGCACGACGGCCAGCTCTCGGTCCTCGGTCAGACCGTTGAGGGCCACGACGTGACTCTCGACCGCTCCACCCCGGACACCGCGGCGCCCGACCTGCGGATCGACGTCGACCTCGGTGTCGGCCAGGCGATTGTGAGGACCCCGTGAGCTACCAGCGCCACCCTCTCGACATCGGCTCCCTGGTGTTCGGGCTGGTCTTCCTCGGCGGTGTGGCCGTCTGGGGGCTGTTCGAGCTCGACGTGCTGGCCGCGGACGACGCCGCCTGGCTGCTGCCCGGCGTACTCATCGGTGCGGGGCTGGTCGGCATCGCGCTCGCCGCGACCAAGGGCCGGCGTGACCGGCAGGAGCATCCTGGAACCACCGACACCACCGAAACCGGCACCACCGAAACCGACGACACCGAAACCGACGACACCGCAACCGACGCCACCGACACCGACGGCACCGCCGGCACCCAGACCCTTCCCCAGGAGCGCCACGATGACTGAACAGCCGCAGCGGCCGACCACACCGCAGCCCACCCCGTCCAAGCGCCTGGTGCGCAGCCGCAGCGACCGGATGCTCGGCGGCGTCTGCGGCGGACTCGCCGAGTACCTCGGGATCGACTCCACGCTGGTGCGCATCCTGGTCGCGGTCGCCACCGTCCTCGGGTTCGGGACGCTGGTCCTGGCCTACATCGTCGGTTGGATCCTCATCCCGGAGGAGTGACCCCCGCCCCGGCGCCGAACCTCGCCGAACCTCGCCGATATGGCCACAACTCACCTTCCGCAGGCCCGGGAAGGTGAGTTGTGGCCGTCTCGGTGTACGACGGAGGTGACAGGCATGGGCGGCGTCGCGGCCCGCTCGCGCAGCCACGACCCGCGGGCCCGGAGCGCGGTGTCGGCGAAGTCGGTGAAGACCCCGTCGACGCCGACGTCGAAGAACGCGGCGTACTCGCGGAGCGCGGCGCCCATCGCGTCGGGGTCGGACCCCTCGCGACAGTCCGCGGGCAGGAAGCGGCACTCGTCGCGGAAGGTGTACGTGTGCACCCGCAGCCCGGCCCCGTGCGCGTCGTCGACGAGCGACGTCGGCTCGGTGCGGTACCCGTCGGCGTCGCGGGGGATCACCCGGTCCTTGTCCGGGCCGATCGCGTCGGCGTAGGTGGAGATCTCCCGCAGACCCACCGGAGTGAGCAGGTCGTCGTAGGTGCGCGGGTCGCCGGCCGCGACCAGGTCGTAGGGCGCTCCCGATCTCGCCACCAGCTGCACCAGCGGCACCCGGACCGTCGCCGCGAGCCGGCGGAGGTTCGTGGTCTCGAACGACTGCACGAACACCCGCGCGTTCGGCCGGTCCAGCCCGTGCCGGCGCAGCGCCCCCGCCAGCGGCTCGTCCAGGGACAGTCCCACCGAGTCGAAGTGCGTCGGGTGCTTGGTCTCGGGATAGACGCCGATCACCTCGCCGCGCCGCCGGCTCTCCCTCTCGACCAGGTCGAGCACCTCGTCGAAGGTCGGCACCCGGTAGCGCCCGTCGTACCTGGTGTTGTCCGGGCGTACGCCGGGCAGCCGCTCCACGGCCCGCAGCGTCCGCAGCTCGGCCAGCGTGAGGTCCTCGGTGAACCAGCCGGTGACCTCGCGTCCGTCGATGGTCTTGGTGGTGCGGCGGTCGGCGAGCTCGGGATGCGACGCGACGTCGGTGGTGCCGGAGATCTCGTTCTCGTGTCGGGCGACGAGCACGCCGTCGCTGGTCGAGACCAGGTCCGGCTCGACGTAGTCGGCACCCATCCGGATCGCCAGCCGGTACGACGCCAGCGTGTGCTCGGGGCGGTAGCCGCTGGCGCCGCGGTGCGCGATCACCAACGGCCGGTCGCGGGCCGGCGGCGACGGCCGGGTGCTCCTCGCGGTCCGGCGGTGCGGGTCGGCGAGCGCGGGCCCGGCGAGCGCGAGTTCCATGGCCACCATGACAGCGAAGCGAGGTGGCCGCTCCGCCGACTGCGGGCAAACGCGGGCTGAACACGACGTGCCGATCGCGTCACATCCGTCGAGTGTCGCGTTGCGGAGTCCCGGGTCCGTCGTGCCCCTACGGAACGCGCCGCCCGTGGCGAGGACGGCGCAGCCGCGGGGCACTCGCGCAGTCTCGACGCGAAGGGTGGGGGCACTCGCGCAGTCTCGACGCGAAGGGTGGCGGCACTCGCGCAGTCTCGACGCGAAGGGGGCGTCCGGAAAATGGATGGCTGGCGCCCGATCTGCCCGCATACCGTGGACGGGCCATGCGCCAGCTCCCCCTCCCCCATCCCGGGGTCCCGGACGCCCGCACGCCGGCCCGCTTCCTGTGGTGGGTCGGGCGCGGGCAGCTCGCCACGCTCGCCGGCGCCGTCGTCTTCGGCGTGGGCTGGATGGTGGCGCAGGCGCTGATGCCCGCGGTCATCGGCCGCGCGATCGACGCCGGCGTGGCCGCCCGCGACGGGCGGGCGCTGCTGTTCTGGGCCGTCGTGCTGCTGGTGATCGGCGTGCTGCAGGCGGCGACCGGCGTGATGCGGCACCGCTTCGCCGTCACCAACTGGCTGACCGCGGCCTACCGCAGCGTGCAGCTGGTCGCGCACAAGACCACCGAGCTCGGCGCCACCCTGCCCAGGCGGGTCGCGACCGGTGAGGTCGTCAGCGTCGGCTCCAACGACCTGGCGCACATCGGCAACACCTTCGACGTGCTGGGCCGGCTCGCCGGCGCGGTGGTGTCGTTCGTGGTCGTCGCGGTGCTGCTGCTCAGCACGTCGGTGACGCTCGGGCTGGTGGTGCTGCTCGGCGTACCCCTGCTGCTGTTCGCGATCGGCCCGCTGCTGCGCCCGCTGCAGCACCGCAACCTCACCCAGCGCGACCTGACGGGGCAGCTGAACACGCTCGCCGGCGACATCGTCGCGGGACTGCGGGTGTTGCGCGGCGTCGGCGGCGAGGAGGTGTTCCACCACCGCTACGTGCGCGAGTCGCAGCACGTGCGCGTGGCCGGGGTCGCGGTCGGGCGGCTGCAGTCGGTGCTCGACGCGCTGCAGATCCTGCTGCCCGGCGTGTTCGTGGTCAGCGTGGTGTGGCTGGGCGCCCGGCTGGCGGTGGAGGGCAGCATCAGCCCCGGCGAGCTGGTCGCGTTCTACGGCTACTCGATGTTCCTGGTGATCCCGCTGCGTACGGCGACCGAGTTCGCCAACAAGTACATCCGCGCCCTGGTCGCGGCCGGGCGGATCTGTCGGATCCTCAATCTGCACAACGACGTGACCGAGCCCGACCGTCCCGCGGCCGAGCCCGGCACCGGCGCGCTGGTCGACCACGACAGCGGCGTGCGGATCGTGCCCGGCCGCCTCACCGCCGTGGTGAGCGCGACCCCGGAGGTGTCGGCCGGGATCGCCGACCGGCTGGGCCGCTACGCCCCCGGCCACGTGACCCTGGCCGGGGTGCCGCTGGCGGAGCTGTCCCGCGACGTCGTCCGCCGTCGGGTGCTGGTCGGTGACGCGCACGCGACGCTGTTCTCCGGCGGGCTGCGGACGCAGCTGGCGGCCGACCGGCCGGCCGACGAGCACCACCTGCTGGCCGCCGTGCACACCGCGTCCGCCGAGGACGTGCTCGAGGCGCTGCCGGGCGGCCTGGACGCCGAGGTCGAGGAGCGCGGCCGGTCGTTCTCCGGCGGGCAGCGCCAGCGGCTGGCGCTGGTCCGTGCGCTGGTGGCCGACCCCGACGTGCTCGTGCTGGTCGAGCCCACCTCGGCGGTGGACGCACACACCGAGGCCCGGATCGCCGACCGGCTGGCCGAGCAGCGACGGGGCCGGACCACCGCGGTGATGACCGCCAGCCCGCTGCTGCTGGACCGCGTCGACCACGTGCTGTTCGTGCACGAGGGCCGGGTGGCGGCCGAGGGCACGCACCGGGACCTGATGCACACCGTCCCGCGCTACCGGCGCGTGGTCACCCGCGGGGAGGAGGACTGATGCGCCAGATCCTGCCGGTGGCCGACGCCACCGAGGTGCGGCGGTACGCCCGCGCGCTGGCGCGTCGGCACCCTCGCCAGCTGTGGGGTGCGGTGGTGCTGCACTGCCTGGCGGCGTGCGCCGGCCTGGTCGCGCCGCGGCTGATCGGCGACCTGGTCGAGGCCGTCGACCGGGGGACCACGCTGGCCGTGGTCGACCGCACGATCGCGCTGGTCGCGGTGGCGCTGCTGCTGCAGACGGTGCTCACGCGCTACGCGCGTCTGCGGTCGTTCACGCTCGGCGAGACCGTGCTGGCCGAGCTGCGCGAGGACTTCGTCGAGCACGCGCTGGCGCTGCCCGTCGGCGTGG
This sequence comes from Actinomycetota bacterium, assembly GCA_030862655.1. The sequence continues at coordinate 4,833 of JALZDI010000061.1, forward strand.
TCGAGCGGGCGGGCACCGGCGACCTGCTGACCCGCACCTCCCGCGATGTCGACGCGCTCGGCTGGTCGGTGCGGTTCGCGGTGCCGGAGACGATCATCGCCTTCGTCACCACGCTGTTCACCGTGGGCGCGTGCCTGCTGGTCGGGCCGTGGGTGGCGATCCCGCTGCTGCTCGGAGTACCCGCGCTGTGGGCGGGGACCCGGTGGTACCTGCGGCGGGCCAAGGACGGCTACCTGCGGGAGAACGCGTCGTACGCGCAGATCAACGCCTCGCTGGCCGAGACCGTCGACGGCGCCCGCACGGTGGAGGCGCTGCGGCTGCAGCAGGAGCGGATCCGGCGCATCGACGCCGACATCCGCGGGTCCTACGAGGCCGAGCGCTACACGCTGCGCCTGCGCACGGTCTGGTTCCCCAGCATGGAGATCGGCTACCTGGTACCGACGGTGGCCACCCTGCTCGTCGGCGGCTGGCTCTACACCGCCGGCCACGCCTCGCTGGGCGACGTGACCGCGGCGACGCTGTACGTGCAGCAGCTGATCGACCCCGTCGACCGGCTCATCTCCTGGCTCGACGAGCTGCAGGTCGGCGGCGCGGCGCTGGCCCGGCTGCTCGGCGTGGCCAAGGTCCCCGACGACCGCTCGTCGACCGGGCGCACCCCGCTGGACGAGCGGCTGGCCGCCCGTGACGTGCGGTTCTCCTACGTGGAGGGGCGCGACGTGCTGCACGGCATGAGCCTGCAGGTCGCGCCCGGCGAGCGGCTTGCCGTGGTCGGCCCCTCCGGTGCCGGCAAGTCGACGCTGGGCCGGCTGCTGGCCGGCATCCACGGCCCGCGCACCGGCGCGGTGACCGTCGGCGGCGTGGGCATGACCGAGCTGCCGCTGGACGAGCTGCGTGGGCACGTGGCGCTGGTGACCCAGGAGCACCACGTGTTCGTGGGCACGCTGCGCGACAACCTGGCGCTGTCGGTCGAGGAGGCCGACCCGACCCAGGCAGGAGAGGGTGACACGCGCCTGCGCGCGGCCCTGGAGGCCGTGGACGCCTGGGAGTGGGTGCGCGGGCTGCCCGACGGTCTGGACACCCGCGTGGGCGCCGGCGGGCTCGCGCTGTCACCGGCGCAGGCACAGCAGGTCGCGCTCGCGCGGCTGGTGCTGGCCGACCCGCACACGCTGGTGCTCGACGAGGCCACCTCGCTGATCGACCCGCGGGCGGCTCGGCACCTGGAGCGGTCGCTGGCCGCCGTGCTCGAGGGACGCACGGTGATCGCGATCGCGCACCGGCTGCAGACCGCGCACGACGCCGACCGGGTCGCGGTGGTCGAGGACGGCGTGGTCAGCGAGATCGGCAGCCACGACGAGCTGGTCGCCGCGGGCGGCAGCTACGCGTCGCTGTGGCGGTCGTGGCACGGTGACGACACCGCCGTGGGCGCAGCCGCGGGGGTGTCGTCACCGGGCGAGGCCGGTTAGTCACGCGGCCACCGGGGGCCGGCGGCGGCCGGTGTCGAGATGGGTCGCGCTGGTCTCCATGCCGAACATGGCGTCCAGCGACACCCGGCCGGGGCCGAGGAACAGCAGCGCGAGCTCGCCGCCGAGCAGCGCCACGTCGAGCTCGGCGCCGGCGGCGTCGGGCACGATGAAGCCCACGTTGACCTTGACCAGGTAGATCGCCCCGATCGAGATCGCGATCAGCGGGACGGCCACGAACCTCGTGAACAGGCCGAGGATCAGCATGAGACCGCCAACCCCCTCGGCGACCACCTGCAGCCAGGCGACGACCTCGGGCAGGGGTACGCCGAGCGAGTCGAGGAAGCCGGCGAAGTTGCTGACCCCGCCGTCGAACTTCTGCCATCCGTGCCAGGCGAACACGCTGCCGACACCGACCCGCAGGAACAGCGGGCCCAGGTCGGCGGCACGGCCGAACGCGGACGATCCTACTGCTTTCATCAGGCGCCCTCCTGACGCGACAGACATGCGGTGGCTCCGCACGGTCACCGATGACGCTTCTCCCGGCACGTAAAGGGAACGTAAAAAGGGTCTCAGGAGGCCGTGCCGACCAGCTCCCGCTCCCGCTGGGGCTGTGGCTCCTCGCCGCCCTCGAGGTCGATCCGGGGCAGCAGCCGGTCCAGCCAGTCCGGCATCCACCACGTCCACCGGCCGCACAGCCGCATCAGCCCCGGCAGCAGCACCAGCCGCACGACGGTCGCGTCGAGGATCGTGGCCGCGGCCAGCCCGACGCCGAACACCTGCGTGGTGGTCACGTCGGTGAACGCGAACGCGATGAACACCGCCGCCATGATCACCGCCGCGCCGGTGATGATCCGCGCGGTGTGGTCGATGCCGTGCCGGATCGCCTCCAGCCCGTCGCCGCTGAGCACGTAGCCCTCACGCATCCGGCTGATCAGGAACACCTGGTAGTCGATGGACAGCGCGAAGATCACGGTGACGATCGCGTTCATCGCCAGCACGTTGATGTGGCCCGGGCCCCCCATCGGCGGGTCGGGGCCCCCGAACAGCAGCTGCAGCAGACCCAGCGCGGCCCCGACGGTCACCACGTTGAGCAGCACGCTGATCGCCGGCAGCAACAGCGCCCGGAAGACCGGCACCAGCACCAGGTAGCTGATCAGCGACAGCCCGATCAGCAGCCACACGAAGCTCTCGTACGAGCTCTCCTCGAAGTCGTGCACCAGGCCGGCCTGCCCACCCACCGCCGCGCGCACGTCGGCGTCCTTCTCCAGCTCGTCCATGTGCGTCTGCAGCCGCTCGGCCAGCCGGTCGGTCTGCGGCTCCTCCGGCGACGTCGTGGGTACGACGAGGATGCGGCCCGCGTCGCCGCCGGTCTCCACGTCGAGCGCGAAGTTGGCGCGGTCGCGCTGCGCGGTCCGCGCGCCCTGCAGGGTCGCCAGCACGTAGTAGCCGGAGTCGAAGAACCCGGGGCTGCGCCGCTGGAACCGGTCGATCGCCTCCGCGCCCCGGGCCAGGCCGCCGCCGGAGAACTGCGAGGTCGCGCGCTGTCCCTGCTCCAGCCCGGCGGACAGCTGGGCGGACTTGCTGGCCGCCTTCTCCACCCCGCCCTGCACCCGGCCGAGCGCGTCGCCGAGCCGGTCGATCTTGGCGGTGGCCCCGGCGGCGCCGGCCTGCATCCGGGTCAGCCCGTCGGCCAGCCGCTGCGCGCCGTCCTGGGCCTGCGCAAGCT
>JALZDI010000326.1 GCA_030862655.1 Actinomycetota bacterium
ACCCGTGCTTCATCGGCCGGCACAACCAGGTCTACGAACCGCCCCGAGAGCTGCTCAACGTCATCCCCGACACCGAGTTCACCGAGATGCCGCGCAACTCCGAGCGCTCCTTCTGCTGCGGCGCCGGCGGCGCCCGGATGTGGATGGAGGAGAAGATCGGCGAGCGGATCAACAACAACCGGATCACCGAGGCGGTCGCCACCGGCGCCGACCAGGTGGCCACCGGATGCCCGTTCTGCAAGGTCATGCTCACCGACGGCCTCACCGCCCAGCAGTCCCAGGGCGAGGCACGCGAGGAGGTCGAGGTGCTCGACGTCGCACAGATGCTGCTCGCCTCGGTCAAGCGCGACGGCGGCGGCCAGCCGCAGAGGGAGACGACCGAGCCGGTCAGCTGACGGCGCCGGATCAGCGACCGCCATGCGGCTGGCCACGTGGAACGTCAACTCCGTCGGCGCGCGGCTGCCGCGCCTGCTCGCATGGCTCGACGACACGCGCCCCGACGTCGTCTGCCTGCAGGAGACCAAGTGCGCCGACGCGTCGTTCCCCGCGGAGCCGGTCGAGCAGCGCGGGTACGCCGTCGCCGCCCACGGCGAGGGCCGCTGGAACGGCGTCGCCATCCTGTCCCGGGTCGGCCTGTCCGACGTGACCCGTGGGTTCGTGGGCCAGCCCGGCTTCACCGCGCCTGACACAGGTACGGCGCACGACCTGGCGCTGGTCGACATCGCCCCCGCACCGGTGGTGGAGTCTCGTGCGGTCGGAGCGACGTGTGGGCCGCTGCGGGTCTGGTCGGTCTACGTGCCCAACGGACGCACACCCGGGAGCCCGCACTACGCCTACAAGCTGGAGTGGCTGAGCGCCCTGCGCGCCGCGCTCGCCCCCGAGGTCGCCGTCGGCACGCCCTTCCTCGTCGCCGGTGACTTCAACGTGGCGCCCACCGACGCCGACGTGTGGGACCCGGCGGTGTTCGTCGGCTCCACACATGTCACCGGTCCCGAACGCGCCGCGCTGGCCCGGCTGCGCGCGCTCGGGCTGCAGGACGTGGTGCCCCGGGCCCTCAAGCACGACAGGGCGTACACCTACTGGGACTACCGGGCCGGCATGTTCCACAAGAACCTCGGCATGCGCATCGACCTCACCTACGCCAACGCGCCGGCCGCCGCCGCGGTCCGGGATGCCTACGTCGACCGGGGGGCACGCAAGGGCAAGGGCCCGTCCGACCACGCCCCGGTGGTGCTCGACCTCGACCTCTGACGTCAGTTTCGCTTGCCATGACGTCATGGTGGTGTCATAGTGGTGCGCATGGACATCACGCCGTACGTCGAGGGCCTGCGCGGCGACCTCGTCCGCGCCACCCAGTCCGGCGGACCGGAGGTGGCCGAGGCCGCCGAGCGGCTCGCGAGCGCCCTCGACCCGGCGATGCGCATGGTGCTGCTCGAGGCGCTGTCGCACGCGACTGCCGAGATCACCGCAGCGCTGGACGGCGGCGCGGTGGAGGTGCGGCTCAAGGGCCGAGAGCCGCAGTTCGTGGTGACGCCGCCGGCGCCGAGCCCCCCGGCCCCGGCCGCCCCCGGAGCGGCGGACACAGCGACCGACGAGCCCGGTGACGATCCCGAGGAGGGCCCCGTCGCCCGCATCACGCTGCGGCTGCCCGAGTCGCTCAAGCAGCGCGCCGAGGAGGCTGCGGGCAGGCGCGGCCAGTCGCTGAACACGTGGCTGGTCAACGCGGTCCGGGCCGCCTCCCGGGAGGGCGCGATCAACATCGACCTCGACCTGAGCTCCATCCCCTTCGGGCCGGGAGCACCGGGCCGCAACCGCCGGAGCCCCGGCCAGCACATCTCCGGGTGGGCCCGCTAGCCGCGCCCGCCCGACCACATCCACCACCGACGCCCGAGCCGATGGCGCGGCAGTCCAGCACGCCTTGAAGGAGGCGCACCATGCACCGCTTCACCACCCCCACCCCGCCCCGCCTCACCGTGGAGTTCGGCGCCGGCGACATCAGCATCGACACCCGGGACGTGTCCGAGACCACCGTCGAGCTGCGCGGCCGCAGCGACGACCCGGCGACCGCGTCCCTGGTCGAGGACACGGTCATCGAGCAGCGCGGGGGCGACGTCGTCGTCCTGGTGCCCAAGCGCTCGCACGGCCTGTTCGGCCGGACGCCCGAGCTCCGCCTCGACGTGACCGCTCCGCACGGCAGCCGCCTCAACGTGAAGAGCGCGACCGCGGACCTGTCCGCGCGCGGCGCCTACGGCGAGTCCCGCCTGGCCACCGGTTCCGGGGACGTCTCCATCGAGCGGCTCACCGGGGCCGGGCACGTGCGCTCCGGCAGCGGCGACGTCCACCTGACGGCCGCGGACGCCGACCTCACCGTGGCCACCGGCTCCGGGGACGTGAACCTCGGCGACGCCGCGGCAGCGGTCTCCGTGCAGAGCGGGTCCGGCGACGTCACCATCGAGTCGGTGGCCGGGGCGCTGAGGGTGCAGACCGGATCCGGCGACATCGAGGTACGGCGCGCCGACGCCGACGTGAAGGCCCAGACCGGCTCCGGCGACGTGGCCGTCCGGCGCGTGGCCGCCGGTCGCGTCCGGGCCAAGGCGGCCTCCGGCGACCTGCACGTCGGGGTGGCCGACGGCACCCCCGCCTGGCTCGACGTCCAGACCCTGACCGGCAGCGTCAGCAACGACCTCGACGCCGCCGAGGCTGTCGGCGCCGGGGAGAAGCATGTCCGTCTCGAGCTCAACACCGTCAGCGGCGACATCGAGATCGTGCGCGCCTGACGGCCGCCCCGACCACCAGAGGAGCAGACCATGGACCCCAGCTACGAGGAGCTCGCGCTGCTGCGTGCCCACGAGCCCGGCCTGACCCCGCCGACGCACCACCTACCCGCGGGCGAGCGTCGCCGCCGCCGGACCCGTCGGCATCTGGCCAGCGGCCTGCGCCGGATGGCCAACCGGCTGGACGGGTGAGACAACCCGGTCAGATGCGGGTGCGGTGGAAGTTCTGGTTGGACCGCGACGGCGTCGGGCCCCGCTGGCCCTGGTAGCGCGACCCGTGCCGCGCCGAGCCGTAGGGATCCTGGGCCGGGGAGGAGAGCCGGAAGAAGCACAGCTGCCCGATCTT
>JALZDI010000327.1 GCA_030862655.1 Actinomycetota bacterium
CGCCGACCTGCGCGGAGCGCTCCAGCACGGTGACCGAGAACCCCCGCCGGGCGGCGCGCCACGCCGCGGCCAGGCCGGCCGGCCCGGCGCCGAGGACGACGACGTCAGAGGAGTTCATGGCTGCCGTCAGGCTAGACGCTCATTCCCGGTGCAGACCGGCGAGGTCGTCGGTCACCGACCGGAGCAGGTCGGAGGGGTTGAGGCCGACATCGTCGAGGATCGCCGGCCGTTTGGCCGCCTCGAGGAAGCGCTGCGGGATGCCGTGCACCCGCACCGGCGTGTCGACGTCCGCGTCGGCGAGGGTCTGCGCGAGCGCTGCCCCGCAGCCACCCACCCGTCCGTTGTCCTCCACGCTGACGACGAGGCGGTGGGCGGCGGCGAGGTCGACCAGCGCCGGGTCGACCGGCTTCACCCACCGAGGGTCGACCAGGGTCACGCCCACCCCCTGAGCAGCCAGCTTCTCAGCGACCTCGACGCAGGGTCCGACCATCGACCCCACGCCGACCAGCAGCACGTCCTGCGCGCCCTCGCGGGCGACCACGTCGAGGCCACCTACGCGGTCGACGGCGCCGATGTCCTCGCACACCGGGCCGGTCGGGAAGCGCAGCACGGTGGGCCCGTCGTGGACTCCGGCCGCCTCGTCGAGCAGCTCGGCGACCCGTGCGCCGTCCCGCGGCGCGGCCAGCCGCAGCCCGGGCACGACCTGCAAGATCGACATGTCCCACATGCCGTGGTGGCTGGGACCGTCGGGCCCGGTGACTCCGGCGCGGTCCAGCACGAACGTGACGCCGCACCGGTGCAGCGCGACGTCCATCAGGAGCTGGTCGAAGGCGCGGCTGAGGAAGGTGGAGTAGATCGCGACCACCGGGTGCAGGCCGCCCATCGCCAACCCGGCCGCGCTCGTGGTGGCGTGCTGCTCGGCGATCCCGACGTCGAACGTGCGGTGGGGGAAGCGTGCGGCGAAGCGGTCCAGCCCGGTGGGGTGCATCATCGCCGCGGTGATCGCGACGACGTCGTCGCGCCGCTCCCCCAGGTCGACCAGGGCCTGGCTGAAGACCTTGGTCCACGACGCGGGCTTGGGCGCCTGCTCGCCGGTGAGCACGTCGAACGGGCCGGGCGAGTGGAACTGGTCGGCCTCGTGGCACTCCGCGGCGTGGTAACCCATGCCCTTGCGGGTGACCGTGTGCACGATCACCGGGCCGCCGAAGCCCTTGGCCTGCTCGAGGGCGGACTCCACCGCGGCGCGGTCATGGCCGTCGATCGGCCCGACGTACTTGATGCCGAGGTCCTCGAACAGGCCCTGGGGGGCGAGCACGTCCTTGAGGCCCTTCTTGACGCCGTGCAGCACGTCGTAGGCGGTGGAGCCGAGGATCGGCGCCCGGGTCAGCCGGGTCTTGACCAGCTCGAGGATCCGCTCGTAGCGGGGGTCGGTGCGCAGCGAGGTCAGATGGTCGGCCAGGCCCCCCACGGTGGGGGTGTACGAGCGCCCGTTGTCGTTGACCACGATCACCAGCGGGCGGTCCTGGCCGGCCGCGATGTTGTTCAGCGCCTCCCACGCCATGCCGCCGGTCAGCGCACCGTCGCCCACCACCGCCACCACGTGCCGGCGCTCGCCGCGGATCGCGAACGCCTTGGCCAGGCCGTCGGCGTAGGACAGCGACGTGGAGGCGTGCGAGTTCTCCACCCAGTCGTGCTCGGACTCGGCGCGGCTCGGGTAGCCGGACAGCCCGCCGGCCTGACGTAGCCGGTCGAACTCGCCGGCCCGCCCGGTGACGATCTTGTGCACGTAGCTCTGGTGCCCGGTGTCGAACACGACCGGGTCCCGCGGGGAGTCGAAGACCCGGTGGATCGCCAGGGTCAGCTCGACCACGCCGAGGTTGGGGCCGAGGTGGCCCCCGGTCCTGGAGCACTTCTCGACCAGGAAGCCGCGGATCTCCTGCGCGAGGTCGGTGAGCTGGCGGTCGTCGAGGCCCCGCAGGTCCTGCGGGCTGCTGATCGAGTCGAGCAGCGCCATCGGGTGGGGTCCTCTCCCGCCGGGTCCGGGTCAGCCCCGAGTCTAGGGCCCGGGGGGAAGCGGCCCAATCGCGGCGACCTTGGCCTCGTGCAGGCTGCCGACCCACACCGTGCCCTCGTGCTCGCGCACCCCGGTGACCATGTGGAAGTCGTCGTGCTCGCCGTTGAGGTCGTGCACCAGCGTGCCGGTGGCGTCGTACGCCTGGACGCGCACGGTGCGGGCGGGCCTGGGCTGCAGCCGCTCGGGCAGCGCCCACACGATCCGGCGCAGCAGCGGGGGCCGCGGCAGGAGGAAGTCGAGCACGGGGTCGCGCGGCGAGGCGAGCGACACCCAGATCAGCCCGTCGGACCCGGTGGAGATGTTGTCCGGGAAGCCCGGCAGGCTTTCCACGAACGGCTCGTGCTCGCCCGCCCGGGCACCGGTCAGCCACAGCCGCTGCAGGGCGTACGCGCCGGTCTCGGCGATGGCGACGAACGACTCGTCGGCGGCCAGCGCCACCCCGTTGGCGAACGCCTGTCCATGCAGGAGCACGTCGATCTCGCCCTGCGGGCTGCGACGCAGCAGCCGGCCGGTGCTGCCGTGCTCCAGCAGGTCGGCCTTCCAGTCGTCGATGCCGAAGTGCCGCGAGGAGTCGGTGAAGTAGATGGTGCCGTCGGCAGCCACGGCCGCGTTGTTGCAGAAGCGCATCCGCGCCCCCGCCACCTCGTCGACCAGCACCTCCACGGTCTCGGTGCCGGGGTCGACGCGCAGCAGGCCGCGCCGGGCGTCGCAGACGACCAGCGACCCGTCGGGCGCGTGCTCGAGACCGAGCGGGCGCCCGCCGGTCATCGCGACCGTCTCGACGCCGTCGTCCCCGAGACGCAGGATGCGGCCGTCCTCGGTGCCGGTGAGAACACGCCCCCGGTCGTCGACGAGCACGTCCTCGGTGCCGTAGCCGGGCACGTCGACCACGCGCATCGGCGGCAGGCCGGGCGGCAGCTGCGGGCCCGGTGCCGCCGGTGGCGGCGTCCAGCGGCGCGGCCTGATCGTCGGCTTGCTCATGCGCCGGAGACTACCCGGGCGTAGTGCGCCAGAACCTCACAGCCGCGCTCGGAACCGGCGGCC
>JALZDI010000328.1 GCA_030862655.1 Actinomycetota bacterium
CGTGTGTGTCACGTGGTCGAGCATGACACAGCAGGTCCGAGGGACGGAAGCGGTTCTCGCGACCTGGACGCGGCGGGCCGCCGCGGCCGGGTGGGCGGAGGCGTAGCCTGCCGTTCGTGGCTGACACGATCGTGATCCCGGTGCCCGAGCGCCTGCTGGCCGTGTACGCCGTCGTCACGACCGACCCACCGGGCGACACCACCCTCTACAGCGGCCAGGGGCTCGCCATCGACGTGGTGCCCGTCGAGGCCGCGCCGCTGCCGCCGAGCCCGCTGCTGCGGGCCATGGGAGCCGAGGCCGCGTCGATCTCGGCGTACGACTCCGCGACCCACGCGGTGCTGGTGCGCTGCGTGGGCGGCGCGCAGTTCCCGCCGCAGCACGAGCTCGCCGCCTACGCCACCGCCCGCGCGATCGCGCAGATGTGCGACGGGCTGGTCGTGGACACGCTGATCCCCCGGCTGGTGACCCGCGACCGTGCCGTCGACGAGGGCTTCCGGCTGGCCGACTGGGTGGTGCTCCCGCACTCGATGGACTCCGAGCACGGCAGCCTGCTCTGGTTCACCTCCAAGGGCATGACCCGCTTCGGGCTGCCCGAGCTGCAAAGCCACGGCATCCCCGAGCCGCTGGCCAACGCCTGGGGGGCCGTGCTCACCGGCATCGGCCAGGTTCTGCTGCGCGACCACGGGCAGGCGCTGGACGCCGACCCCACCGCCGCGCTGCGCGAGATGCCGGCACAGCACACGGTCTCGCTGCGCGACATCGCGGCGGCCTACTCCGACGAGGCCCGCTTCGGCGAGGACACCGACCTCGACGCCGGCCAGGAGTTCCGCGTCGAGCTGGACCCGGCGACCAGCGAGGCCGCCGACTCGTTCATCACGGTGCAGCCGCCGGACGACTTCGGCGGCACCACCGACCAGTGGGCCGCGGAGGTCGTCAAGGCCCTGTTCACCGACGTCGGCGAGGGGTAGGGGGCTGTCCATGGGCATGAACGTCGCGCAGAAACTGATCACCGCGCACCTGGTCGAGGGGGAGCCGACGCCCGGCACCGAGATCGGGCTGCGCATCGACCACACGCTGACCCAGGACGCCACCGGCACGATGGTGATGCTCGAGCTGGAGGCGATGGACCTGGACCGCGCGCGCACCGAGCTCAGCGCGCAGTACGTCGACCACAACCTGCTGCAGGCCGACGAGCGCAACGCCGAGGACCACCGCTTCCTGCAGAGCGCCTGCCGACGGTTCGGCCTGTGGTTCTCCAAGGCCGGCAACGGCGTATCCCACCCGACGCACATGCAGCGGTTCGGCCGCCCCGGGCTGACGATGGCCGGCTCGGACTCGCACACCTGCGCCGCGGGGTGCCTCGGCATGCTCGCGATGGGGGTCGGCGGCGTCGAGGTGGCGCTGGCGGTCGCGGGCAAGCCGCTGTACGTCACGATGCCGGAGGTCTGGGGCGTCGAGCTGACCGGCGAGCTGCCGCCGTGGGTGTCGGCCAAGGACGTCGTGCTGGAGATGCTGCGCCGGCACGACGTCAAGGGCGGGGTGAACCGGGTCATCGAGTACCACGGTCCCGGGCTGGCCGGGCTGTCGGCGATGGACCGGCACGTGATCGCGAACATGGGCGCCGAGCTCGGCGCCACCACCACGGTCTTCCCGGCCGACGACAAGGTGCGGGACTTCCTGCGCGCCGAGGACCGCGAGGACGACTTCACCGAGCTGGTGGCCGACGACGACGCCACCTACGACGTCACCGACCGCATCGACCTGTCGGCGCTCGAGCCACTGGTCGCGAAGCCGACCTCACCGGGCAACGTCGTACCGGTGTCGGAGGTGGCGGGCACCGAGATCGGCCAGGTGGTGATCGGGTCCAGCGCCAACCCCGGCCTGCGCGACTTCGCGATCGCGGCCGCGATGGTCAAGGGCCGGCAGAGCAGCGAGGCGGTCAGCTTCGACGTCAACCCGTCGTCGCGGCAGATCTTCGAGGACCTGACGCGGATGGGCGCCACCTTCGACCTGCTCGGCGCCGGTGCGCGGCTGCACCAGACCGGCTGCCTGGGCTGCATCGGGATGGGCCAGGCACCGGCCAAGGGCACCAACAGCCTGCGCACGTTCCCCCGCAACTTCCCCGGGCGCAGCGGCACGCCGGACGACTCGGTCTTCCTGTGCTCGCCGGAGACCGCCGCGGCGAGCGCGCTCACCGGGGTCATCACCGACCCGCGGGAGTGGGCGGACAAGGAGGGTTTCGACTACCCGCGCCTCGACCTGCCGGACCGGCACAGCGTGAACACGTCGATGCTGGTGCCGCCGCCAGAACCCGACGATGCGGCGAGGGTGGAGCTGGTCAAGGGACCCAACATCTCCGCGCTGCCCGACTTCGACGGGCTGCCCGACCGGCTGGAGCTGCCGGTCGCGCTCAAGGTGGGCGACAACCTCTCCACCGACGAGATCTCCCCGGCCGGCGCGGCGGCGCTGCCGTTCCGGTCCAACATCCCCGAGCTGGCCAAGTTCACCTTCCGCCCCGCCGACCCCGGCTACGCCGAGCGCGCCGGCGACCTCGGCGACCACGCGGTCGTCGGCGGGCAGAACTACGGCCAGGGGTCGTCGCGCGAGCACGCCGCGGTCACCCCGCGCTACCTCGGCGTGCGCGCCGTGGTGGCCCAGTCGTTCGCCCGCATCCACTGGCAGAACCTCGCCAACTTCGGCGTGCTCGCGCTCGAGTTCGCCGACGACGGCGACTACGAGCGGGTCGAGAAGGGCGACACGCTTGTGCTCGAGGGCCTGCACGAGGCGCTGCGCGACGGCGACAACGTGACCGCGCGCATCGGTGACCACGACGTGCGCCTGCGCCACCGGCTCTCGCCGCGGCAGGTCGACATGGTGCTCGCCGGAGGCGTGATCCCTGTGCTGCGCCGCGAGCTCGGCTAGCGGAAGTCGGGCGGGACCAGCACCTGTGGGTCGAGCGGCGCGCCGTCGGCGGGCCACCACATCACCCCCGAGGAGCCGAGCGCGAGCAGCAGCACCACCGCGCCCGCCAGCAGCGCACCGACCCACAGCCACGCGGACGCGGTCGGTGCGGTGATGCGCCACACCGCCCCCCGGC
>JALZDI010000062.1:0-7609 GCA_030862655.1 Actinomycetota bacterium
AAACCGATCAGCGCGGGGTCCACGCCGGCGCGCAGGGCGAGCGCGAGCTCACCGCCGGAGCAGACGTCGAGGCACAGCCCTTCCTCGACCGCCCAGCGCACGACCGCGCTGCACAGGAACGCCTTGCCCGCGTAGAAGACGTCGAACCCGTCGAACGCCTCCCGGTAGTCGCGGGCCCGGCCGCGGAAGTCGGCCTCGTCGAGCACGTAGCAAGGTGTGCCGAACTCCGTGGCCAGGTCGGTCAGCGCAACCCCGCCGACCTCGAGCACGCCGTCGGGGCGGCGCCGGGTGGTGCGGGACCACAGCGCCGGGTTCAGCACGTTGACGTCCGCGGGGCGTCGCAGCCACGCCGGCCCGCGGGTGCCGATCTCGGCGTGCAGGGCTCCCGCCTCGTGTGCCCGCACCGGTCACATCCGCTCGGGGGCGTGTACGCCGAGCAGCCCGAGGCCGTTGGCCAGCACCACCCGGGTGGCCTCGACCAGCAGCAGCCGCGCCTCGTGCAGCGGCGTCGCCTCCTCGTCACCGCGCGGCAGCACCCGGCACTCGTCGTAGAACTTGTGGAAGGTGGCCGCCGTCGCCTCGAGGTAGCGCGCCACCCGGTGCGGCTCGCGCAGGTCGGCGGCCTGGGCGACCACGCGGGGAAGCTCGCCGAGCGCCCGCAGCAGGTCACCCTCGCGCGGGTGTTCGAGCAGGGCCGGGTCGAACCGGTCATCGGCCGCGGCCACGCCCAGGTCGGCGGCGTTGCGCAGGATCGAGGCGAGCCGGGCGTGGCCGTACTGCACGTAGAAGACCGGGTTGTCGGCCGACTGGCGGGTGATGACCTCGACGTCGAGGGTCAGCGGTGAGTCGACGGGGTAGCGGCACAGGGTGTAGCGCAGCGCGTCGACGCCGACGAGGTCGACGATCTCCTGCAGGGTGACGATGCTGCCGGCGCGCTTGGACAGCCGCACCTCGACGCCGTCGCGCAGGATCTTCACCAACTGGCCGATGAGCACGTCGATGTGGCCGCTCGGGTCGTCCCCGACGCAGGCCGCCATCGCCTTCAGCCGCCCGACGTAGCCGTGGTGGTCGGCCCCGAGCAGGTAGATGCAGCGCTCGAAGCCCCGCTCGCGCTTGTCGACGTAGTACGCGGTGTCGGACGCGAAGTAGGTGAGCTCGCCGTTGCTGCGGACCAGCACCCGGTCCTTGTCGTCACCGAAGTCGGTGGTGCGCATCCACAGCGCGCCGTCCTCCTCGAACAGGTGTCCCTCGGCCTTGAGCCGGTCGAGACCGTGCTCGACCTTGCCCCCGTCGTGCAGCTGCCGCTCGGAGTACCAGACGTCGAAATGGGTGCGGAACGACTCCAGGTCCTCGCGCTGCTCCTGCAGCTGGCGAACGTAACCCTCCTCGCGGAAGGCCGTCAGCTGCTCGTCGGCGGGCAGGTCGGTCAGCGACGGCCGTTCGGCGACGATGCTCTTGGCCAGGTCGGTGATGTAGGCGCCGTGGTAGCCGTCGTCGGGCGGCGGCTCGCCGTGCGCTGCGGCCATGATCGACTGCCCGAACTTGTCCATCTGGCTGCCGCGGTCGTTGATGTAGAACTCGCGCACCACCTGCGCCCCGGCCGCCTCGAGCACCCGGCCCAGGGCGTCGCCGACCGCGGCCCAGCGGGTGTGGCCCAGGTGGATCGGACCGGTCGGGTTGGCCGAGATGAACTCCAGGTTGACCCGGAGGCCCCCGAGCGTGTCCGACCGGCCGTACTCGTCGCCGGCTGCGACCACCTGCCGGGCGAGCTCGCCCTGGGCGGAGGCGTCGACGCGCACGTTGATGAAGCCCGGGCCCGCGACCTCCACACCGGCGATGCCCGCGGCGCTCTCCAGCCGTCCGGCCAGCAGCGCGGCCAGGTCCCGCGGCGGTACGCCGGCCTGCTTGGCCACCTGCAGGGCGACGTTGGTGGCGTAGTCGCCGTGCTCCTTGCTCTTCGGGCGCTCGACGCGCACCTCGTCGGGCAGCGCGGGCAGAGCCACCTCGCCGTCCTCGACCAGGGAGGCCAGGGCGTCGAGGATCGTCCGCGAGAGCTGTTCGGGGGTCACCGCGCCAGCCTATCGACGGCCGCGCCGCGGCAGCGCCTCAGTCCCCCTCCCGGCCGTCCATGGTGAGCGAGCGCACCACCTGCACCAGCTCCTCGGGCTGGAAGGGCTTGGTGATGTAGGCGTTGACACCGATCTCACGCCCCCGCTGAAGGTCGCCCTCCTGGGCCGCGGCACTCACCATCACCAGGGGGATGTCGCGGGTAGCGGCGTTGGACCGCAGCCGCGCGGCGGTCGCGAATCCGTCCAGGCGCGGCATCACCACGTCGAGCGTCACCAGGTCGGGGCGGATCTGTTCGATCCGGTCCAGCGCGTCCTGGCCGTCCTCGGCCGTGGACACCTCGAAGCCCTCCAGCTCGAGGTTGACGCTGATCAGCTCGCGGATCACCTCTGAGTCGTCGACGACGAGCACGCGAGGGGGGGTCGTGGTCACAGCAAGAACGGTAGCGTCCCGTGCGCCCCGCGGCGCCGCTCATGGGCAGAATTCCGGCTGGTACTGTGGCCCGCGCCCCGGCCCCCGTAGCTCAGGGGATAGAGCACCCGCCTCCGGAGCGGGGTGCGCAGGTTCGAATCCTGCCGGGGGCACGCGTGCTAGCAGCCTCGCCGCAGCGTCGCGTCGCGGCGGGCATCACGTATCACCCGGTTCAGGGCGCCCCGGTCGAGGAACACCACGCTGGCGCCGCCGGCAGACCCGGTTCCTCCCGTGATGACGCAGTTGCGCACCTTGGCGGGGTGGATGGTCAGCATCACCCGCCCGAGCCGATACAGCTCGGTCGGTCGCAGGTCGGTGTGCAGCCGCTTCAGCGCGGCCAGCAGCAGCCCCTCGAACGTCCCGGGCCGGTCCGCGAGCTGGTGCACGCGGCGCAGGCCGGCCCTGATCACCTGGCCCTGGTTCAGCGACCGGTCGAAGTCGCCGCGCGGCAGGCCGTAGCGGATCCGGGAGAAGCCCAGCGCCTGGCTGCCGTTCAGCCTCTGCATGCGCGCAGGGAACCGGTGGCCGAGGCCGCTCATCGGCTGCGGCGGCCGCACCTGCACGAAGCCGAGCCGGTGGACCATGCCGGCGAACCCGCCGAAGTCGGTGAGGAACACGTAGTCGAGCCGCACCCCGGCCAGCTGTTCCACGGTGCGCGCGGTCAGCTGCGGCCCGCCGAACGTCAGCGACGAGTTGATCTTGCCGGTGCCGTGCCCGGGGATGTCCACGTAGGAGTCGCGCGGCAGCCCCACGATCGTGCCGTGACCGGTGCGGGTGTTGACGCCGACCAGGTGGATGGAGTCGGCCCTGCTGCGCAGGGTCGACTGGCCCTTGCGCGCGTCCGAGCCGAGCGCGAGCATCCAGATCACGTTGGCCGGGCCGTCCACCGCGCGCGCATGGTCCACCCGCAGCAGCGCGAAGCGCGCGTCGGTGTGCGCGGCGTTCGGCACCAGCACGGTGACCACCGCCAGGATCACGCCGAGCGCGAGCCGGCTGCGCCTCCGCCGCCGCATCACACGTCACCTCCCTGGGAGCCGTGGGACGCGGCACCGGACCGGCGTGAGCCGGGCGGCCCCTCGACCCGGCGGTCGAGGTCGTAGCCGAAGATCTGCCAACCGGTCTTGGTGCGGGTCAGGTAGAGGTCGCCGTCGACGCGGATCCGCCGCCGGTCGTCCTGGCGGTCCACGGTGAGGAACCTCAGGTCCACGTGCGCGGTCGCACCGACGGGGTGGCCGCCGCGGGCCGTGGCCGAGACCGCGACCCGCCGTCGCTGGGGGACGACCGAGGTGAGCTCGGGACCCTGGCGCTGCAGGGTCAGCAGCTCGGCCTCGCGGCGGGCCCGCCGGGCGAGCTCGGAGGTGAACGGCCCGAAGGCCGGGCGGAAGCGCTCCCGGGGCCAGGGCCCGTCGACGAAGCCACGCTCGACCCAGACGCGCACCGGACGGGTCACGCCGCGCAGGATGTCCTGGCTCCGGCGGCGGGGCAGCGAGCCGGCGATCCGGCGAAACCCGATGTCGTACGGCGCCGCCCGCTCGCGCAGCGCCGGCGCGCTGCCGGTGGCGGTGGGGCTGGGGGTCGGCGGCGTGCCCTGGCGTTGCGCCTCGGGCTCGCCGGTACAGGCGGCTGCCGACAGCACCAGCAGCGCCGACCCGGCGGCCGCAGCGGCGCGCGCGGCGGCCCGATCCCCACTCCACATCGCCCCCAGCATCGCCGGAACACCCGCCAAGCTCAAACCGGCGCGCTGGTGCGGCGGACCGGCCGGCTCCCGTCCGCGACGGAGGATCCCTGGCAGTGTGCGAACACCGGGCGGTCCCGGCTACAGTGCACGCCGCCTCACGACTAGCCTTGCTCTCGTAACACCGACACTGACGCACTCCGGAAGAGGCGATCGAGGCCGTGGCCGAGTCCCGCGAAGAAAACGCCCTGTCGGCATTTGGCGCCAACGAGTGGCTCGTGGACGAGATGTACGAGCGGTACCGGCAGGACCCGCAGTCCGTCGACAAGGCCTGGTGGGACTTTTTCCAGACCTTCGAGCCGGGCGACTCGACGCGCGGCGACCGGCGCGAGCCCGGCGACGGGCAGCCCGGCCAGGAGGCACCGGCCAAGCAGACCACACGTGCTGCCGACCCGCAGCCGCTGACCAAGGACCAGCAGCCCACCCGGACCCCCCGGGCCAAGACACCCGACGCGGCGACCAAGGCCGCCGGCGACATCCCGGAGGCCCCGGCGTCGGTCGGGCAGACCGGCCGCACCTCGGCCGAGTCGGGCTCGGCCCCGGCGACGGCCAAGCCGGTGCCCAAGGAGCAGCCCAAGACCGAGAAGCCCGACGTGTCCGACGAGCCCGAGCGCCGGACGCTGAGGGGCGCGGCCGCCCGCACGGTGTCCAACATGGACGCCAGCCTCAGCGTCCCCACCGCCACCAGCGTGCGGAGCGTCCCGGTCAAGCTGCTCTGGGACAACCGCATCGTGATCAACAACCACCTGGCCCGCGCGCGCGGCGGCAAGGTGTCGTTCACCCACATCATCGGCTTCGCCCTGGTCAAGGCGCTGAGGTCGATGCCCGAGATGAACACCGGCTTCGACGTGGTCGACGGCAAGCCGACCCAGGTGATGCCCAAGCACGTCAACCTCGGTCTGGCCATCGACCTGCCGAAGTCCGACGGCACCCGGCAGCTGCTGGTGCCCTCGGTCAAGGCGGCGGAGACGATGAACTTCGCCTCGTTCTGGACGGCGTACGAGGAGCTGGTCCGCAAGGCCCGCAACGGCAAGCTGGCCCTGGAGGACTTCCAGGGCACCACGGTGACGCTGACCAACCCCGGCACGATCGGCACCAACCACTCCGTGCCCCGGCTGATGCAGGGGCAGGGCGCGATCATCGGCGTCGGCGCCATGGAGTACCCCGCGGAGTGGCAGGGCGCGGCCGCGGAGACCCTGACCCGCAACGCGGTCAGCAAGGTGATGACGCTGACCTCGACCTACGACCACCGGGTCATCCAGGGCGCGCAGTCCGGCGAGTTCCTGCGCCGGGTCCACATGCTGCTGCTCGGCGAGGACGGCTTCTACGACGAGATCTTCCACGCGCTGCGGATCCCGTACGAGCCGATCCGTTGGGCCGCCGACATCTCGACCAGCCACGACGACGAGGTCGGCAAGCAGGCGCGGGTGCTCGAGCTGATCCACGCCTACCGCGTGCGCGGCCACATCATGGCCGACACCGACCCGCTGGAGTACCAGCAGCGCAGCCACCCCGACCTCGACGTCGTCACGCACGGCCTCACGCTGTGGGACCTCGACCGAGAGTTCGCCACCGGCTCCTTCGGCGCCGAGCGACGGATCATGAAGCTGCGCGACATCCTCGGCATCCTGCGCGACTCCTACTGCCGCACCGTCGGCATCGAGTACATGCACATCCAGGACCCCGAGCAGCGCCGGTGGATCCAGCAGCGGGTGGAGCAGCCGCACAAGAAGCCGCCCCGCGAGGAGCAGCTGCGCATCCTGCACAAGCTCAACCAGGCCGAGGCCTTCGAGACGTTCCTGCAGACCAAGTTCGTCGGGCAGAAGCGGTTCAGCCTCGAGGGTGGCGAGACCACGGTCCCGCTGATCGACGAGCTGTGCGAGGCGGCCGCGGAAGCCCACCTCGACGAGGTGTGCGTCGGCATGGCGCACCGTGGCAGGCTCAACGTGCTCGCCAACATCGTGGGCAAGAGCTACTCGCAGATCTTCCGCGAGTTCGAGGGCAACATCGACCCGCGCACCGTGCAGGGGTCGGGCGACGTGAAGTACCACCTCGGCGCCGAGGGCGAGTTCACCGGCAGCCAGGGCGACAAGATCAAGGTGTCGGTCGCGGCGAACCCGTCCCACCTCGAGGCCGTCGACCCCGTCCTCGAGGGCATAGCCCGTGCCAAGCAGGACATCCTCAACCGCGGCGAGGAGTTCCCCGTGCTGCCGCTGCTCGTGCACGGCGACGCCGCGTTCGCCGGCCAGGGCGTGGTCGCGGAGACGCTGAACCTCTCGCAGCTGCGCGGCTACCGCACCGGCGGCACCGTGCACGTCGTGGTCAACAACCAGGTGGGCTTCACCACGTCCCCGGCCGCGTCGCGCTCGTCGCTGTACAGCACCGACGTGGCCCGGATGGTGCAGGCGCCGATCTTCCACATCAACGCCGATGACCCCGAGGCGTGCATCCGCACCGCGCGGCTGGCGTTCGAGTACCGGCAGGCGTTCAACAAGGACGTCGTCATCGACCTGATCTGCTACCGGCGTCGCGGGCACAACGAGGGCGACGACCCGTCGTACACGCAGCCCCTCATGTACGACCTGATCGAGCAGAAGCGCTCCGTGCGCAAGCTCTACACCGAGGCCCTGATCGGCCGCGGCGACATCACGGTCGAGGAGGCCGAGCAGGCCCTGCGCGACTACCAGCAGCAGCTGGAACGCGTGTTCAAGGAGGTTCGCGAGGCCAAGAGCCAGCCCGACGACTACGTGACCGTGCCGGTCTACCCCAAGAAGAGCTCCGAGGACTTCGAGACCGCCGTCCCCTTCGACGTCCTCAAGCGGGTGGCCGACGCCTACACCTCGGTGCCCGACGGGTTCACCGTGCACCCCAAGGTGCTCCCGCAGCTGCAGCGCCGGGCGGCCGCGATCACCGAGGGCCCCATCGACTGGGGCACCGGTGAGATCATCGCGTTTGGGTCGCTGCTGATGCAGGGCCGGCCCGTGCGGCTGTCGGGGCAGGACTCGCGCCGTGGCACGTTCGTGCAACGGTTCGCCACGATCATCGACCGTAAGAACGCGCAGGAGTGGACGCCGCTGCAGCACCTGTCCGACGAGCAGGCGCAGTTCTACATCTACGACTCGCTGCTGTCCGAGTACGCCGCGATGGGCTTCGACTACGGCTACTCGGTTGCCCGCCCCGACGCGCTGGTGTGCTGGGAGGCGCAGTTCGGCGACTTCGCCAACGGGGCGCAGGTGGTCATTGACGAGTTCATCTCCGCCGGCGAGGCGAAGTGGAACCAGCGCTCCGGCGTCGTGCTCCTGCTGCCGCACGGCTACGAGGGGCAGGGCCCCGACC
>JALZDI010000062.1:7619-7923 GCA_030862655.1 Actinomycetota bacterium
TTCCTGACGCTTGCCGCGGGCAACGCGTTCACGGTCGCGCAGCCGTCGTCCCCGGCCAGCTACTTCCACCTGCTGCGCCGGCACTCGCTGGGCGGGGCGCACCGGCCGCTGATCGTGTTCACGCCCAAGTCGATGCTCAAGCGCAAGGACGCCGCCTCACAGCCCGCCGACTTCACCCAGGGCCACTTCCTGCCGGTGATCGGCGACGAGGCCGTCGACCCCGGCCGGGTGGAGAAGGTGCTGCTGTGCTCGGGACGCGTCGCCTGGGACCTGCTGGCCGAGCGCAAGAAGCGCGAGGGCGACG
>JALZDI010000329.1 GCA_030862655.1 Actinomycetota bacterium
CCCGCCATGCGTCCACCAGCGCCTCGAGCACGCGCCGGAACGACGGCATCCCGTGCCGCTCCTCGTTCGGGAAGTAGGTCCCGCAGAAGAACGGCGCGCCGTCGGCGGTGAGCAGGCAGGTCATCGGCCAGCCGCCGTGGCGGGTCATCGCCTGGGTGGCCTGCATGTAGACCGCGTCGACGTCCGGCCGCTCCTCGCGGTCGACCTTGATGTTGACGAGGTGTTCGTTCATGTAGGCCGCGGTGGCCTCGTCCTCGAACGACTCATGCGCCATCACGTGGCACCAGTGGCAGGCCGCGTAGCCGACCGACAGCAGCACCGGCACGTCCCGCCGGCGCGCCTCGGCGAACGGCTCCGGGCCCCACTCCCACCAGTCGACGGGGTTGTCGGCGTGCTGCAGCAGGTACGGACTGGTGGCGGCCCTCAGGCGGTTGCTCACGAGGGCCGCTCGCCCTCGTCCTCGCCGGCGGGCGGCGGGTCGTCGGGGAAGTGCACCTTCTTCATCTGGCGGTTCATGCTGCGCCACAGCAGGTACGTGGCCAGCGCCATCAGCAGCACGATCACCAGCGCGACCCAGCCTGGCTTGACCTTTGCCGGGTCGACCGCGGCGAGCACGAGCACTGAGTTCATGACTCCATGGTCGCGCGCGACCCGAACTCACCGCCCACCAGGTCCCGGACGCCGGTGAACAGGTCGTCCTCGGGCAGGCTCACCTCGACCCGGGAGTGCACCAGCTCGTAGTCCTCGGTCGGCCAGGCCCGCTGGTGCACCTCCAGCGGTACGGCGAACCACGGCCCCTCGGGGTCGATCTGGGTGGCGTGGGCCAGCAGCGCCTGGTCGCGCACCGGGAAGTACTCCGCGCACGGCACCCGGGTGGTGATCCGCGCCGCGTGCTCGGGGTCGGGCTTCCACTCCCGCAGCCGCTTGGCGTACGGCGACTCCAGACCGCGCCGCTCCATCTCGTCGTGCAGCGCCTGGGTGCGCTCGCGGTGGAAGGAGTGGTGGTAGTAGAGCTTGTACGGCTGCCACGGCTTCCCGGCGTCGGGGTACGCCGAGGGGTCGCCGGCCGCCTCCCACGCCGCCATCGTCACCTCGTGGCAGCGGATGTGGTCGGGATGCGGGTAGCCGCCCTTCTCGTCGTACGTGGTGATCACGTGCGGCTTGAAGTCGCGGATCAGCCGCACCAGGGGCTCCGCGGCCGCCTGCAGCGGCACCAGCGCGAAGCAGCCGTCGGGGAGCGGTGGCGGGGGGTCGCCCTCTGGCCATCCGGAGTCGACGAACCCCAGCCAGTCCTGCCGCACACCGAGGATCTGCCGGGCGCGGTCCATCTCCTGGCGGCGGACCTCGGAGATGTTGGCCAGGATGTCGGGGCGGTCCATGTTGGGGTTGAGGATCGAGCCCCGCTCGCCGCCGGTGCAGGTGACCACGTGCACGTCCACGCCCTCGGCGACGTACCTGGCCGTGCTCGCCGCGCCCTTGCTGGACTCGTCGTCGGGGTGCGCGTGCACGTGCATGAGCCGCAGTCGCTCGCCCACGGATGGCCTCGCTTCGCTCTCATGGTCGGGGTCCGAGACACCTCCGGACGCTGCCCGGAGACACTCCGGTGACAATGGTGACCGATACCCCCCGTTCGCGCGACTCGAACCTGCCACCTGGAGTGCTGCCCGTGACCGGCGTACGACCCGTCGAGCGCTACGGCGCGCCGCGTGCCTGGGTGCGGCCGGCAGTTCTCGTCGGCAGCGCGCTGCTCGGGCTGCTGTTCCTCGCCTGGCTGGTCTGGGCGGGCCTGCACCACGCCCAGCCGGCCGTGGCCGAGCGGCTGCGCACCTACCGGGTGCTCGACGACAGCACGGTCTCGGCGACCATCGACGTCGAGCGGCGCGCCGGGGTGGGCGTGGTGTGCCTGCTGGAGGCGCAGGCGGCCGACCACCTCGTGGTGGGCGAGCGGCGGGTGCACATCCCCGCCGGCCCCGAGGAGGCGCTCACCCGCACCTACCGCATCACCACCGAGCGGCCGGCGACCAACGCCGTGCTCGACGACTGCTCGCCGCGGCCCTGAGGCCGGCGGCCCCGGGGACGGGCCGCCGGTTCCGCCCCGCCCGTTTTGAGTACTTGATAGCCTGACTGTTTCCCCATGGTGATGCACTAGTGCCGCATGTGCGGATGCCCTGACCAGAACGAGGAGCTGGACCCGTGACCGAGTCGACCCAAGCGAACGAGATCTGGCTGACCCAGGACGCTTACGACAAGCTCCGGGAAGAGCTGGACAACCTGCGCGGCCCCCACCGGGCCGAGCTGTCGGCGCGGATCAGCGCTGCGCGCGACGAGGGCGACCTGCGGGAGAACGGCGGCTACCACGCGGCCAAGGAGGAGCAGGGCAAGTCCGAGGCCCGCATCCGCCAGCTCGAGGACATGCTGCGCCGGGCGCACGTCGGCCAGACCCCGCCCGACGACGGCGTGGTCGAGCCGGGCATGAAGGTCACCGTCCGCTTCGTCGACTACGACGACACCGAGACGTTCCTGTTCGGCGCCCGCGAGCTCGCCGACTTCGACCCCTCGGTCGACCTCGACGTCTACTCGCCCAAGTCGCCGCTGGGCGCCGCCATCGACGGCCACAAGAAGGGCGAGACCATCACCTATGCCGCGCCCAACGGCGCCGAGGTGAAGGTCGAGATCGTCGAGGCGGTCCCCTTCGGCCGCTGACCCGTCAGCGCCCACCGCCGCTCGCGCCTCGCCATCCGGGAATTGAGGTTACGCCGCGTTTCCCCCACGGCGAGAGCAGCGAAGCGGCCGTGTCAGCCTTGCATTCGCGCAGTCTCGGCGCGAAGAGGCCGTCGGCGGAGAGCAGCGCGCAGACCACCATCACGACCACATCAGAGGTTCTCGCGTCCGGTGAGGTTCTCGTCGACTGCGCTGTACTGCTCGGACAGCCCGATGAGCCGGCGGACGAGCTTGGCCTCCTGCGTCACGTCGTGGCCGAGCACCCGCGCCTCGCCCGCTTGGGGGGTGAGCAGCGTGGTCAGCACCCGCACGGTGGTCGTCTTGCCGGCGCCGTTGGGCCCGAGCAGGCCCAGCACCGTGCCCTGGGG
>JALZDI010000330.1 GCA_030862655.1 Actinomycetota bacterium
CCTCGGCCCAGCCCAGCTTGCCCGTCTCGACGAGCTGGTGGTGGATGGCGTCACGCAGCTCGAGCAGCAGCTCGACGTCGAGAGCGGCGTAGAGCAGCCACGGCTGCGGCAGCGGCCGCGTCGACCAGTCGACCGCGGAGTGCTCCTTGCTCAGCCGGTAGCCCAGCACCTCCTCGACCATCGCGGCCAGCCCGACGCGGGGGAGGTTGAGCAGCCGGCCTGCCAGCTCGGTGTCGAAGATCCGGCGCGGGCGCATGCCCTCGGCGTACAGGCAGGGCAGGTCCTGGCTGGCGGCGTGCAGCACCCACTCGGCGTCGACGATGGCCGAGCCCAGCTCGGCGAGGTCGCCGAACGGCACCGGGTCGACCAAGGCCGTGCCCGACCCGGCGCGGCGCAGCTGCACGAGGTAGGCGCGGGCGGAGTAGCGGTAGCCGGAGGCGCGCTCGGCGTCGACGGCCACCGGCCCGGAGCCGGCCGCGAACGCGTCGACGACGCCGGTGAGCGCGGCCACGGAGTCGACCACGGGAGGAAGGTCGCCCCTCAGCTCCAGCAGGGGAGCGACGTCGTCGGGCGCGGGCTCGGACTCGGTCACCGGCCCCGCTGCCCGCGTCGGCTGGGCATCGCGACCACGCCGGTCGGCACCGGCGGAAGGCCCGCCGCCGTGCACAGCAGCATGCCCCAGGCCTCGACGTGCGGGCCGAGGTCGCCGACCGGCGTCCACGAGGCACGCACCTCGATCTGCGCGCTCGACGGGTCGTCGGCCATGCCTCCGAAGCTGTCCGAGGCCACCCGGGTCACGGTGCCGCTGGGGGCGACCGCCTCGGCGTGCTGCGCGTCCAGGGCGTCACACAGCCACGACCAGCCGACCTCGGAGAGCAGCGCGTCGGTGACCATCTCGGGCTCGATGTCGGCGCGGGCGTAGGCCACGCAGCGGAAGGTGCCCTGCCACGCGTCGTTGCCGGCGGGGTCGTGCAGCAGCACGATCCGGCCGGTGCCGAGCTCGGCACCGTCGACGACCACGTCGGCGCTCAGGGCGGCGGAGTACGGCGCGATGCGCTGCGGCGCCGGCATCTCCTCGCAGACCACCTCGGGTCGCAGCCGCGCAGACCGAAACTGGTCGAGCGCCGCGGCGAAGGCCTCCGGCGGCGCGTCGAGCTCTCTGGGCGCGACCATATCCCGAGCCTACGACCCATCCGACAGGCCCGCTCGCAGGACGCGCCGTAGGATCGGCGGGTGGCAGCCACCGACCCAGCCGACTCAGTTCTCGTGCGCGCCTGCCGGCAGCAGCCGGTCGAGCACACCCCGGTGTGGTTCATGCGGCAGGCGGGGCGCTCGCTGCCCGAGTACCGCGCGCTGCGCGAGGGCACCTCGATGCTCCAGGCGTGCTCCGACCCGGACCTGATCACCGAGATCACCCTGCAGCCGGTACGCCGCTACGCCACCGACGCCGCCATCTTCTTCTCCGACATCGTGCTGCCGCTGCGGGCTGTCGGGGTCGACGTCGACATCCGGCCCGGGGTCGGCCCGGTGATGGGCAAGCCGGTGCAGACCTTGTCCGACGTGGAGGCGATCCGCCGCCTCGAGCCGGACGACGTCGGCTACGTGACCACCGCCGTACGCGCGCTGGTGTCCGAGCTGGGCGGCACCCCGCTGATCGGCTTCGCCGGGGCGCCGTTCACGCTCGCGTCGTACCTGGTCGAGGGCGGGCCGTCCCGCGAGCACGCCAAGACCAAGGCGATGATGCACGGGGCCCCCGAGGTGTGGCACGCGCTGGCCGGGCGGCTCGCCGACATCTCCACCGCGTTCCTGCAGGTGCAGGTGGACGCCGGGGCCTCCGCGGTGCAGCTGTTCGACTCGTGGGCCGGTGCGCTGTCGCCCGAGGACTACACCGAGTTCGTGCTGCCGCACAGCCGGCGGGTGCTCGAGGCCGTCGGCCGCACCGGCGTGCCGCGGATCCACTTCGGGGTGGGCACCGGCGAGCTGCTGGCGCTGATGGGCGAGGCCGGCGCCGACGTCGTCGGCGTCGACTGGCGGCTGTCCCTCGACGAGGCCTCCCGCCGGCTGGGCGGGCGGTATGCCGTGCAGGGCAACCTCGACCCGACGCTGGTCTTCGCGCCGCCGGAGGTCGTCGCCCGCAAGGTCCGCGAGGTGCTGGCCCGCGGCCGTGCCGCACCCGGGCACGTGTTCAACCTCGGTCACGGGGTGCTGCCGGGCACCGACCCCGACGTGCTCAGGCGGGTCGTCGACCTGGTGCACGAGGAGTCGGCGGCTCAGGTCGCCGGCGGCTGAGCCGGCTGCAGCGGCCGGCGCCGGGCGACGCGCCGTACGGCCCACCAGACCAGCGCGCCGACGGGCACCAGCACCACGAGCAGCGGAAGCAGTACGCCGAGCACCGTCAGCAGGACGGTGACCAGCCCGACCAGCGCGTCCCAGCCGGTGTGCAGGCCGGCCAGGAAGCCGGCCGGCTCCTCCTCGGGCTCGGCCCTGCGCTCCAGCCGGGGCAGCAGGCTCATCTGGATCGTGGACAGCGCGGTCTGGTCCTCCAGGTAGGTCTGCTGGGCCTGCAGCGAGGCCAGGTCGGCCTCCCGCCGGGCCAGCTCGCCCTCGAGGCTGAGGATGTCGCTGAAGTCGTCCGCCGCGTCCAGCAGGTC
Source organism: Actinomycetota bacterium (assembly GCA_030862655.1). The sequence continues at coordinate 2,652 of JALZDI010000330.1, forward strand.
GCGCACCCGCTTGATCGTGCGCTCCGCGCTGATGATCCGCGCCTCCACGTCGACCAGCTCGGTGGACACGTCCTCGGTGCTCACCTGTTTCGAGGCCAGCTTGCCCAGGCCGCCCAGGTCGCGCAGCACCACGCTGAACGCGTCGGCCGGCACCCGCAGCGTCAGCGTGGACCGGCGCGGGTCGCCGTGGCGACCGGTGACGGTGTGCTCGTCGGCGACGATGCCCTGCGCGCCCTCCACGATCGTGTGCACCTCGACCAGCGCGCCGCCCACGTTGCGCGAACGGACGGCGATGCTGGCGCGCTGGATGACGTCGCGGCTGAGCAGTGTCGCGGCCTGCGCCGCGGTGCCGCTGTGGACCTGGTCCTGCGCGGCGAACGCGTCGGGCGCCGACTCCGCGGCCGACCTCGCGGCGGGCTGGGC
>JALZDI010000331.1 GCA_030862655.1 Actinomycetota bacterium
GGCCTCGGGCAGGTGAAAGGTGGGGACACACGCCCGCCCGCGGGCGCCCACCGCGCAGGAGGCAGCAGATGGCAGACAAGACCCACTCCCTCTCCGGGGCCGCCGGAGATGCGCCCACGGCCGACCGGCCCGATGTCGTCCGCAACGTCGTGCTGGTCGGCCCTTCCGGATCCGGCAAGACGATGCTGGTCGAGAGCCTCCTCGTCGCCACCGGGGTTCTCACCCGACCCGGCACCGTCGCCGACGGCACCACCGTCTGCGACTTCGAGGAGGTCGAGCACCGGCAGGAGCGCTCGGCGGGCCTGGCCCTGGCCCCGCTGGTGCACGAGGGCGTGAAGGTCAACCTGCTCGACACCCCCGGGTACGCCGACTACGTCGGTGAGCTGCGCGCGGGCCTGCGCGCCGCCGACTGCGCGCTGTTCGTGGTCGCCGCCAACGAGGGCATCGACGCGGCCACCCGCGCGGTGTGGCAGGAGTGCGCGGCGGTCAGCATGCCCCGCGCCGTGGTCGTCACCAAGCTCGACCACCCGCGCGCCGACTACGCCGGCGTGGTCGAGCAGGCGCAGCAGGCCTTCGGCGACCGCGTGCTGCCGCTGTACCTGCCGCTCGGCGAGAGCAGCCTGGCGGCGATGCTGTCGCAGAACATCGCCACCTACGAGGGACGGCAGCCGAGCGTGCGCCGGCCCGACGACAACGAGTCGCTGGAGATCGAGGCCGCCCGCGGACCCCTGATCGAGGGCATCATCGAGGAGTCCGAGGACGAGACGCTGATGGACCGCTACATGGGCGGCGAGGAGATCGACCTCAAGCTGCTCGTCGACGACCTCGAGACCGCGGTCGCGCGCGGGTCGTTCTTCCCCGTCGTACCCGTCTGCTCCGGCACCGGCGTCGGCACCCACGAGCTGCTGGAGATCATGACCAGCGCGTTCCCGTCGCCGCCGGAGCACCCGTTCCCGCCGGTCTACACCACCGTCGGCAAGGCCGTCGACGGCCTCACCTGTGACCCCGACGGCCCCCTGCTCGCCGAGGTCGTCAAGACCACCTCCGACCCCTACGTGGGGCGGATCAGCCTGGTGCGGGTGTTCTCGGGCACGCTGCGCCCCGACGCGACCGTGCACGTGTCCGGCCACTCCGCGCAGTTCTTCGGCGAGGAGCGCGGGCACGAGGACCACGACGAGGACGAGCGCATCGGTGCGCTGTCGTCGCCGCTCGGGCGGACCCAGCGGACCGCCCCCCTGTGCGTCGCGGGCGACATCTGCGCGGTCGCCAAGCTGTCGCGCGCCGAGACCGGCGACACCCTGTCCGACAAGGACAACCCGCTGCTGATGGAGCCGTGGGCCATGCCCGAGCCGCTGCTGCCGGTCGCAGTCGAGGCGCACGCCAAGGCCGACGAGGACAAGCTGTCGATCGGGCTGACCCGGATCGCGGCCGAGGACCCGACGCTGCGCATCGAGCACAACGCCGAGACGCACCAGCTGGTGCTGTGGTGCATGGGTGAGGCGCACGCCGACGTGGTGCTCGACCGGCTGAAGAACCGCTACGGCGTGCAGGTGGACCAGGTCGACCTGCGGGTGCCGCTGCGCGAGACGTTCAGCAGGCCCGTCAAGGGGCACGGCCGGCACGTGAAGCAGTCCGGCGGCCACGGGCAGTACGCCGTGTGCGACATCGAGGTCACCCCGCAGGAGAACGGCGCCGGCTTCTCGTTCGTCGACAAGGTCGTCGGCGGCGCGGTGCCGCGTCAGTTCATCCCGAGTGTGGAGAAGGGGGTGCGCGCCCAGCTCGAGCGCGGCCTGCTCGCCGGCTACCCGGTCGTCGACCTCGAGGTGAAGCTGTTCGACGGCAAGGCGCACAGCGTCGACTCCTCCGACATGGCCTTCCAGACCGCCGGCGCGCTGGCGCTGAAGGACGCCGCCGAGAAGGGCGAGATCACCCTGCTGGAGCCGTACGACGAGGTGGCCGTGCTGGTCGACGACGACTACGTCGGCGGCGTGATGGGCGACCTGTCCAGCCGGCGGGCGCGCGTGCTGGGCACCGAGGCGGTCGGCACCGGGCGAACCATGATCAAGGCGGAGGTGCCGCAGACCGAGATCGTGCGCTACGCGACCGACCTGCGCTCGATCAGCCACGGCACCGGCACGTTCAGCCGGACGTTCCGCCGCTACGAGGCTATGCCGCACAACCTCGCCGCCAAGGTGCAGGGCGAGCACGGCTGACCGGTGCCCTGACCGATAACCTCCCGGACATGCGGCGCTTTCGGGGCCTCCGGGGTCTCGGCCTCGCACCGGTCCTTCCGGTCCTGCTGAGCCTGGCGGCCTGCTCCGGCGACGAGCCGGTCACCGAGCCCGCCTCCGCGCAGCCGCCGACGCGCGCCGGCGAGCTGGTCCGCGTCGACGCGTGCCGCCTGGTCGACCGGCCGACGATGCGTCGGGCGGTCGGCGAGCCGCTGCGCGTGGTCGGCCGTGAGCTGGACCCGCCCACACTGCCGACCGAGACCTGCCTGTGGGGCCAGGAGTTCGGCGTCGCGCAGGTCGAGGTGCAGGTGACCCCGGGCCCGGTCGCCGAGCAGACCTTCGAGGCGGCCTTCGGCCCCGCGGCGGGTGAGAGCCCGCGCGCTCTGGACGTCGGCGAGGCCGCCTACGCGCGCAGCGGGCTGACCTCACGCAGCCTGCAGGTTTTCGCCAACGGCGTGGTGCTCTCGCTGGAGGCCCGCGACTCTCCCGGCGACCGGCTGCCGCGCCGTGCTCTGGCCGACGTCGCCCAGGCGGTGCTGGACAACCTGCCGGGCAACCCGGCCCTGGCCGACGCCGACCCGCCACCACCGTGCGGACGCGTCGCAGAGTCGGCCGTGACGGCGGCGATGCGCGCCGACGTACGCCTGCGCAGCGCCTTCGTCGCGCGACGAGGCCCCGACAGTCCCGCCATGTGCTCGTGGGCGGGTCTGCCCGGGCAGGTGGTGGTCACCGTGCGCACCGACCCGGTGCAGGTCACCAACTTCCGCGCCAACCTCAGCCCGCGCGTCTACGAGCGTGTCCGCGGGGTCCCGGCAGAGGCGTGGTCGCAGAACGACCACG
>JALZDI010000332.1 GCA_030862655.1 Actinomycetota bacterium
GACGACGATCGCCCGGCCACGTCGACGGCGCCGAGCTCGCGGTGCGGGCCGTGCTCGGCCAGCAGATCTCCGTCGCCCGGGCGCGCACGCTGGCGACACGGCTCGTCGACGAGTACGGCGAGCCGCTGCCCGCGCCGGCCGGCGCGGTGACCCGGCTGTTCCCGTCGGCGCGGGCACTGGCCTGCGTCGACCCGCAGAGCCTGCCGATGCCGCGGGCGCGGGGCCAGGCGCTGGTGGCGCTGTGCGAGCTGCTCGCCTCGGGCGAGCTGGCGCTGGACCGGTCGGCCGACCGGCGTGCTGCACGGGAGGCGCTGCTCGCCGTACCCGGTGTCGGGCCGTGGACCGCGGACTACATCGCGATGCGCGCGCTCGGCGACCCCGACGTGATGCTGGAGACCGACGTGGGGGTCCGCAACGCCTGTCGTGACCTGGGCCTCGACCCCGGCGAGATCGGGCGGGTGGCAGGTGCGTGGCGGCCGTGGCGGTCGTACGCACTGATGTACTTGTGGGACTCGGTGACGAGGGAGAAGGCATGAACGTGTGGACCGAGATGGACAGCCCGGTGGGCGCGCTGCGCCTGGTCAGTGACGGCGATGCGCTGACGGCGGTGATGTTCGACCCGCCCGAGCCCGCGATGGGCGAGCGCGACGACGAGCACCCGGTGCTGGTGCGGGCGAGGACGCAGCTCGGGGCCTACTTCGCCGGCGACCTCAAGGAGTTCGACCTGCCACTGGCCGCGACGGGCACGCCGTTCCAGCTGCGGGTGTGGCAGGCGCTGCGCGAGATCGGCTACGGCGAGACCGTGACCTACGGCGAGATCGCCCGGCGCCTCGGGCTGGCCCCCGGCGCCTCGCGCGCGGTGGGTCTGGCCAACGGGCGCAACCCGATCGCGATCGTCGTCCCCTGCCACCGCGTCATCGGCAGCAACGGCAGGCTGGTCGGCTACGCCGGCGGGCTCGGCCGCAAGGAGCGGCTGCTCAGCCTCGAGTCGGCCGTGCTGTTCTGACGCGCTTGCTCGTCAGGCGGCGGCCCGACTGGTCCTCCTGGCAGAGCCGGCGCAGCGCCAGCAGCAGCGGCTCGAGCAGCACGGTCCCGACGACGACGTACTCCACGGCGTGCTCGGGGCTGTCGGTGGGCACGTTCTCCACGTCCACCTTCGCGACCGAGGCGGCGGCGTCGGCATAGGTGTCCAGCGTCGCGTCGCTGAGCTCGAGCCCGACCTGGCCCAGCGCCTCGAAGGCCACCGCGAGCGCGTGCCGGTTCGCGCTGTCGGGGTGCACCCGCCAGCGCCGGCGTCGCAGGAGCCGGTCGACCGCGTGCACGGCCCGCGGCGATGTCTCGCCGTGCGGGGCAAGCGCATGGTGTGCGGCGCCGACGGTGTCGTGCAGGGCGGTTCCCTGGTCGTCGACGGCCGCGAGCACGTCCCGGACCGCGTCGAGCCGCAGCTGTCCCACCTGCACGAGCGCACGGATGAGCCGTAGGCGCCGCACGTGGCCCTCGTCGTACGCTGCGCGGGTCGCGCTGGTGGCGACGCCCGGCGGGAGCAGTCCCTCGCGCAGGTAGTACTTCACGGTCGCGACCGGCAGGCCACTGCGGCGGGCGAGCTCAGACATCTGCATCTCAACCACCTTGACATTGGATAGTGCAAGTCTCCAATATTGGAGAGTAGCACTATCCAATGAGGTGAGAGGCATGGCACCAGCGATCCACCAGGGTCGGTTCACCGCGAGACACGACGGTGACGTCGTGGTGTTCCTGATCGGCATGCGGGTCAACGAGCCATGGAGGGTACGGGCCTGGTGGCCGGTGTTCGCCGCGATGCCGCCGATGCTCAAGCAGCTGGCGCAGGACCCCGACAGCGGCCTGCTGGGCTGGCGCGGCTTCTTCGGGCTGCGCACCGCGACGCTGTTGCAGTACTGGGAGTCGGCGGACAAGCTGCAGGCGTTCGCGGGCGACCCTGCGCGCGGGCACCGCCCGGCCTGGCTCGCGTACTTCCGCGACTCGTTCGCCGGCGGCGCCGTCGGCATCTGGCACGAGACCTACGTCGTGCCGGCCGGGTCGCACGAGTCGATCTACGGCAACATGCCGGAGGTGGGGCTCGGCGCCGCCGGCGGCGTCGTACCCGTGGCCCGTCGCGGCGAGTCCGCCGCCGAGCGGCTGGCGGTGGGGGCACGATGAGCGGCTCGCTGGTGCTGTCCGACGCCGCGCTCCGGGTCGCGGGCATCCTGCTGCTCTCGGTCGTCGCCATCGAGTGGGGCGGGACGTTCATGCTGCGGATCGTGCGCGGCGGCGTCCCGCTGACCGAGTTCCAGCGGTCGTTCGCCCGTGCCGGCCATGCCCACGCCGGCGTGCTGGTGATCCTGGCGCTGGTGTGCGTGCTCTACGCCGACGCCGCCGGCCAGGGCGGTCTGTGGGGCTGGCTGTCGCGCAGCGGGGTGGCCTTCGCCGCGATCCTCATGCCCGCGGGGTTCTTCTTCTCCTCGATGGGGCGGCAGCGGCAGGGGCCGAACCGGCTCATCTGGCTGGTCTACGCCGGTGCCGCGCTCCTCGCCGCCGGCGTCGTCAGCCTCGGCGTCGGCCTGCTCCTCGCCTGACCGCCGTACTCGCCGCGGGTCGGTTCCGGTGCACAGGGGTCGGCACCGGCGCGATGTTCCCAGGGCGGCTGTCGGCCGGAAAGCGAGGTCTCGGCTCTCCACCCTGCGGCGCCTGCCCTCAGCGAGGTGCCTGTCGCGCGACAGTGGCTGGCTTCGGGCACCTCACCTCGGCCGTCCTGCGCGGATGGGCGTCCGCGTCGTCTCCGCACCACCGACCTGCACCTCGTCGGCACCCACCGGTTCCCGGAGGCCGCACGCCTCGCTGCGGCAGAGAGGCCAGTACGCGCCACGCGACGCGGCCTGAGGACCAGAAAGGCGGGCTGAGGACCTACTCGCCGGAGCGGCGCAGGGACTCGCTGAGGCGCTCGGCGGCGGCCATCACCGCGGGTGCGTGCATCCGGCCGGGCTGGCGGGACAGCCGCTCGAGCGGACCGGACACCGAGACCGCCGCGACCACCTTTCCCGAGGGCGAGCGC
>JALZDI010000333.1 GCA_030862655.1 Actinomycetota bacterium
CGGCTGGCGGCTCTCCCCGGCCCAGGCCCTCGACGGCGTCGCCGCCGAGCTGGCCGGCGGGGTGGCGTTCGCCCCCGAGGCGACGGGGCAGCAGGCCGGCTACACGAAGTTCGCCCGCGGTCCGTTCGCGGCGGGCTCCTACGTCAAGAAGGTCGCGTTCGTGACCGACGCCGGCGCGCGCCCGGCGTACCAGGTGCTGTTCCTGGAGAAGCTCGACAAGGCGACCGACGTGGTCGTCGACGCGCGCACCGGCGAGGTGCTCTTCCGCGACAGCCTGGTCGACCACGACTCCGAGGGGACCGTCTACGAGAACTTCCCCGGCGCCGATGGCGGCGGGGAGCCGGTCGTGAAGAGCTTCGGCCCGACCGAGGAGTCCCCGTCCGGCTGGGTCGACCCGACCGGCGCCGCCGGGATCCCCGGACCGACCACCCTGGGCAACAACGCCAGCAGCTACGCCAACTGGTCCAACTTCATCGCGCCGGTCGACCAGGGCCCGCGTCCGGTCGCCCCGGACTCGCACTTCAACTACGTGTTCGAGAACAGCTGGGAGGAGAGCGAGTGCCAGGCGGTCCCGCCGTCCTACGCCAACGACCTCGACCCGGCCGCGACCAACCTCTTCTACCACCACAACCGGATCCACGACGAGTACTACCGCCTGGGCTTCACCGAGTCCGGTGACAACTTCCAGGTCAACAACAACGGCCAGGCCGACGGCGACGGCGACCCGATCCTCGGGCTGGTGCAGGCCGGCGCGGTCAGCGGCGGAGCGCCGCTGTACACCGGCCGCGACAACGCCTACATGCTGACGCTGCCCGACGGCATCCCGCCGTGGAGCGGCATGTTCCTCTGGGAGCCGATCCCGGACGCGTTCGAGGGGCCGTGCGTCGACGGTGACTTCGACGCGGGCGTGATCCAGCACGAGTACTCCCACGGGCTGACCAACCGCTACGTGTCGCCCGAGGACAACGGGCTCGGGAGCCACCAGTCAGGCTCGATGGGCGAGGGCTGGGGCGACTGGTACGCCCTGAACTACCTGCACGGCGAGGGCGTCTCGGACACGTCCGTGGTCGGCGAGTACGTCACCGGCAACACCGACCGCGGCATCCGCAACTGGAGCTACGACGACAACCCGACGACGTTCGGCGACGTCGGCTACGACCTGACCGGGCCGGAGGTGCACGCCGACGGCGAGATCTGGACGTCGATCCTGTGGGACTACCGCAAGGGGCTGGTGGAGCGGTTCGGCGAGCAGCGCGGCGGCTCGATCGCCGAGCGCACCGTCACCGACGCGATGCCGCGCTCGCCGGTCAACCCGTCGTTCGTGGACATGCGCGACGCGATCTCGCTGGCGATCGACGACCGCTACCACGACTCGGGCGACTACGAGGAGATCGTGGACGTCTTCTGGACCGAGTTCGCCGGCCGCGGCCTCGGGTTCCGCGCGCAGAGCGAGACCGGGGACGACCTCGACCCGACGCCGGCGTTCGAGCACATCGACAACACACGCAACGGCACGCTCTCCGGGCAGGTCGTGAACGCCTCCACCGGTGAGCCGGTCGAGGACGCCAGCGTCATCATCGGCGTGTTCGAGGGCCGGGTCTCGCCGCTGCGCGAGACCTCGTCGACCGGCGGGTTCAGCGCGCCGGTCGTGGCCGGCACCTACCCGGTGACCGTCCAGGCGCGCGGGTTCGGCGCGCACACGTTCGAAGGCGTGCAGGTCGGCGCCGGCGAGGGCACGTCGCTGGAGTTCGCGCTGAGCCCGAACCTCGCGTCGCAGGCCAACGGCGCCAGCGTAGTCGAGGCGACGTCGTCCGGCGCCGAGGCGCTGCTCGACGACACCGAGGCGAGCACGTGGGACACCGACAAGCGCGGGCACGCCACGGTCGAGCTGGCCAAGCGGACCAGGGTGTCCTCGGTGCAGGTCAGCGCCTACACCACCTCGCGGTTCGAGGCGCTGAAGGACTTCACGCTGCAGGTGTCCCGCGACGGCCGGGTGTGGCAGAACGCGATGATCGAGAAGGACGCGTTCGGCTACCAGACGCCGCGTCCGGTCGCGCCGGACGTGCACTACAAGACGTTCGAGCTGGCCGAGCCGACGCAGGCGAAGTTCGTGCGGTTCTACCTGGACGCGCCGATGGGCGAGACCAAGACCTCGGTGCAGGCCGCGGAGCTGCAGGTGTTCTCCGACACCGTGAGCGACGTGACCCCGGCGCCGCCCCCGCCGCCGGACCCGCCGTTCGACGACCAGGGCACGATCTCGGTCGGTACGCCGGTCGGCGACGCCGTCGACGGCGGGGTGACGGCGCTGGACTTCCAGAACAGCTGCACCTACCCGCCCGGCGCGCAGGGCTCGGACGGCTACGTCAGCAAGCTGCCCGAGTCGTTCGGTGACGGACGGCACCAGGTCAAGGTGGTCGGCACCAACGACGCCGCACCGCACGACCTCGACCTGTACTTCTACTCCGCCGACTGCGAGGTGACCGGCTCGGCGGCGTCGTCGGCGTCCGACGAGGCCGGCACCATCCCCAGCGACACCGCGTACGTGCTCACCCACCTGTGGTCCGGGGCGGGCGAGTCGTTCGAGCTGACCGCGACCGACACCGAGTAGCCCGGGTACTGCAGACGCCGCACGTGTGCCACGGGGGCCGGACCCGCCCGCAGGTCCGGCCCCCCGTGCCGCCGGGGTGTCCCGCTCCTCTCACCTGGTGGCGCGGTGGTCCTCGGGTCACGGGCGGCGGCTAGGCTGGCCCGGTTGCGTGTCCCGGCGACGCGCACCCCAGACGCACAGACGCACAGCGCACCGCCAGTGAGAGGCAACACCGTGGGTTCAGTCATCAAGAAGCGCCGCAAGCGCATGGCGAAGAAGAAGCACCGCAAGCTGCTGAAGCGCACCCGCATCCAGCGCCGCCGGCAGGGTAAGTAACCACAGTCGAGTTCCGCCACCAGCAGACCGAGGGGGAGCCCATGGGCCGCGTCGTCCTCGTCACCGGGGTCTCACAGGACCTCGGCGGACGGTTCGCGCGCAGCCTGGCCGCCGACCCGGACGTCGACCGGGTGAT